>NZ_LGDB01000208.1:0-63854 GCF_001279655.1 Streptomyces sp. WM6372
CCCCCCGCCGCCGCCCCCTCCCCCGCCGCCGCCGCTGGGGCCCCCGGGCTGAGGCGCCGGGCGGGAGCGGGGCGCGGGGAAGCGGGGCGTATCGAATCGAACACGCTCGGCCACCGCGCTGCCCCGAGGGCTTCCCGCTCCTCCCCGTCGGCCCGCATTCACCTCTCCGACACCCTCCCGCCGTCCACCGGGCGCCCGCGATCGGCGGCGCCGGAGGGCGCTGCGCCGGAAAATGGTTCCGGCAGGTGGGACGGGGGTCCGAGCAGGCGGGACGGGAAGATACGGTGAGGACACCATGAGCGCTTCGCAGACCTCCGACGTCCCCACCCTCCTCGTCAAGATCTTCGGCAAGGACCGTCCCGGGATCACCGCCGGGCTGTTCGACACCCTCGCCGCCTACTCCGTCGACGTCGTCGACATCGAGCAGGTCGTCACCCGTGGCCGCATCGTCCTGTGCGCCCTCGTCACCCAGCCCGCCGACAGCGGCGAGGGCGAGCTGCGGGCCACCGTCCACAGCTGGGCCGACTCGCTGAAACTGCAGGCCGAGATCCTCTCCGGTACCGGTGACAACCGGCCGCGCGGCAGCGGCCGTTCCCACGTCACCGTGCTCGGGCATCCGCTGACCGCCGAGTCCACGGCCGCCATCGCCTCCCGCATCACCGCGACCGGCGGCAACATCGACCGCATCTTCCGGCTCGCCAAGTACCCGGTGACGGCCGTCGAGTTCGCCGTCTCCGGTGTGGAGACCGAACCGCTGCGCACCGAGCTGGCCACCTCCGCCTCCCACATCGGCGTCGACGTGGCCGTGGTCTCGGCCGGGCTGCACCGCCGGGCGCAGCGTCTGGTCGTCATGGACGTGGACTCGACGCTGATCCAGGACGAGGTCATCGAGCTGTTCGCCGCGCACGCCGGCTGCGAGGCCGAGGTCGCCGAGGTGACCGAGCGGGCCATGCGCGGGGAGCTGGACTTCGAGCAGTCGCTGCACGCCCGTGTGAAGCTGCTGGCCGGGCTGGACGCCTCCGTCGTGGACAAGGTCCGCTCCGAGGTGCGGCTGACGCCGGGCGCCCGGACCCTGATCCGTACCCTCAAGCAGCTCGGCTACCAGGTGGGCGTGGTCTCCGGCGGGTTCACCCAGGTGACGGACGATCTGCAGGAGCGGCTGGGCCTGGACTTCGCCTCGGCCAACACCCTGGAGATCGTCGACGGGCGGCTGACCGGCCGGGTCACCGGCGAGATCGTGGACCGGGCCGGCAAGGCCCGGCTGCTGCGCCGCTTCGCCTCGGAGGCCGGGGTGCCGCTGGCCCAGACGGTGGCCATCGGTGACGGCGCCAACGACCTGGACATGCTGAACGCGGCCGGGCTGGGCGTGGCGTTCAACGCCAAGCCGGTGGTCCGGGAGGCCGCGCACACGGCGGTGAACGTGCCGTTCCTGGACGCGGTGCTGTACCTGCTCGGGATCACCCGGGAAGAGGTCGAGGCCGCGGGCCTGACCTGAGCCGCGCGCGAGTACGAGGACGGGCCCCGGCGGATCGACCGCGCCGGGGCCCGTACTCGTACTCGTACCTGCGTCGTGATGCCCTGCGTCGTGGCGCCTCGCGTCGTGGCGCTCGTACGTGTCCGCTCAGTGGTCCTTGGGCGTCCAGTACTCCAGCAGCGTGCCCACTCCGTGCTCCAGGGACTTCCAGGAGCCGGTGAAGGAGACGACGGCCAGGGCCGCGGTCGGGAACCCGGTGCGGTTCATACGGGCCAGGGCGTCGCCCTCCGCGCGTCCCGAGAGGGCGTCGGCGAGGGCGTGCATGCCCGGGTTGTGGCCGATGACGAGGAGGTCCTCGACCTCGTCGGACGTCTCGTTCAGGAGGGCGATGAGCTCGCCCAGCGAGGCGTCGTACAGACGCTCCTCGTAGTGGGTCTTCGGCCGGTGCGGCATCTCCTGGACGGCGAGCTTCCACGTCTCACGGGTGCGGGCGGCGGTGGAGCAGAGGGCCAGGTCGAAGGCGATGCCGGTTTCGGACAGCTTCAACCCGGCGGCCGGTGCGTCCTTGCGGCCCCGTTCCGCCAGCGGGCGTTCGTGGTCGGACACCTCGGGCCAGTCGGCCTTGGCGTGCCGGAGGAGGACGATCCTGCGGGATGTGTCGGCGCTCATGGCTCCCAGCTTCCCACGAATCGGGCCGTGGGGCGCAGGGTGTTGGGGGCTCGGCGGCGGTCGGCCGCGGGGCCCGGCCGCGCGGGCCCGGTCAGCCGACGACGCGCAGGATCTGCTCGGTGACCTGGAGGATCGCGGAGGCCTCGCCGGTGGCGGCATGGGCCTGGCCGGAGCCGGCGAGGAGCAGCAGGAGGAGGCCGAACGCGAGCGCCGGAAGGGCCAGCGCCCACCAGTGCAGCCGGGTGCTGGCGCCGTGGATTCGGGGACCGGGGGTGTGCGTGGGGGCCGACATGGCCGCCTCCGTGGGTACGCGGGGTGGGACTGGCTCGCTCTCTTCGAATCTATGGATTCGAAGGCGCGGTGCCCATCCGGGACACACCCCAGTCGACCCTGACCCTGGCCCCCTAGGGGTGTGGGGGGTTACCCCTACCCCTGCGCGGGTCAGGGGGAGACGACGCTCGCGATGACGGAGATGATCACGGTCACGACCAGCATCGCGCCCAGCACCAGGCCGAGCTTCTTGTGGCTGTTCTGCGGGTTCGGTTCGAGTACGGGCGACATGCCGCTCAGTCTCGCATGCCGCATTCGTCCTCGATCGTGCGGTCCCGGCCGGCCAGGATGCCCAGCGCGATCTGCGGGACCAGCAGGGCCGCCATGACGGTGAGCGGCAGGTCCCAGCCGCCGCTGTGCTGGTAGAGGGCGCCGATGAGGAGCGGTCCGGGGATGGAGATGAGGTAGCCGGCGCTCTGGGCGAAGGCGGACAGCTTGACCACACCGGCCGGGGACTTGGCGCGCAGCCCGATCATGGTGATGACGAGGGGGAAGGCGCAGTTGGAGACGCCAAGCAGGAGCGCCCAGGCCCAGGCCCCGGCGGCGGGGGCGAAGTGGAGGCCGGTGTATCCGACGAGGCCGAAGAGGCCGAGGGTGACGGCGATGGCCCCCTGGTTCTTCATCCGGCCGGCCAGGTTGGGGATGACGAAGGCGAGCGGGACGCCCATGACCATGGTGACGGCGAGCAGGACGCCCGCGGTGGAGGCGGAGACCCCGGCGTCGCGGAAGATCTGCGGGAGCCAGCCCATGGTGATGTACGCGCCGGTGGCCTGGAGGCCGAAGTAGCAGGCCAGGGCCCAGGCGGTGCGGCTGCGGACGATCTTCGGGCCCGCGTCCGCCCGTACGGTCGCGGCGGCCGCGGAGTCCTCGGCCCGCTTCCGGCGACGGGCGGCCGCCGCGACGGGCAGCCAGGGCAGTACGGCGACCAGCGCGAGCACGGCCCAGACCAGCAGGCCCGTACGCCAGCTGCCGCCGAGGGCGGAGGTCATGGGCACGGTCATGGCGGCGGCGAGCGAGGTGCCCAGGGCCAGGGCCATGGAGTACAGGCCGGTCATGGTGCCCACGCGGTCCGGGAACCAGCGCTTGACGATGACCGGGAGCAGCACGTTGGTCAGGGCTATGCCCGCCAGTGACAGGGCGCTGGCGGCGAGGAAGCCGGCGGCGTCGTGCGTGAGCGGCCGGATCAGCAGCCCGGCGGCGACGGCGGCCATGCCGGCGCAGACGACGGCGGCCGGGCCGAAGCGGCGGGAGAGCCGGGGCGCGGTGACGCCGAAGACGGCGAAGCAGAGGGCGGGGACGGAGGTGATCACTCCGGCGACGGTGCCGCTCATGCCGAGGCCCGTGCGGACCTCCTCGAAGAGGGCGCCGAGGCTGGTGATGGCGGGCCGCAGGTTGAGGGCGGCCAGCACGATGCCGACGATGAGGACCGGGCCGAGCCAGGCGGGGTCCGGCTGTGCCTGCGGGTTCGTGGGGGCGGCGGAACGGGACGGTGCGGGTACCGTGCGCGCGGCCTCGGGCCGGTTCAGGGTCTGGATTTCTTCGTCGGGCATTACACCATCATAGAATCATGGGATGATTGGTTGTCACCCTCAGACCGGACCCGGATAGGAACCCGCCCGCATGCCGTTGACCTCGCCCCGGCGCTCCGCGCTGGTCGACCAGGTGATCTCCCAGCTCAGGAACCAGATCACGTCCGGCGAATGGCCCGTCGGAGCCCGCATCCCCACCGAGCCGGAGCTGGTGGAACTGCTGGGCGTCGCCCGCAACACCGTCCGGGAGGCCGTCCGGGCACTGGCGCACAACGGGCTGCTGGACATCCGCCAGGGCTCGGGGACGTACGTCATCGCCACCAGCGAGCTGGCCGGGGTGATGCACCGCCGCTTCGCGGGCGCCGATCCGCGGCACATCGCGGAGCTCCGCTCGACGCTGGAGTCCGCCGCGGCCCGGCTGGCGGCGGAGCGGCGCACCGAGCGGGACCTGGGGCAGCTTGACGCGCTGCTGGCGCGGCGCGAGGAGGCCTGGGCGAGCGGGGACGCGGAGCGGTTCGTGGCGGCGGACGTCGCGCTGCACATGGCGGTGGTGGCGGCCTCGCACAACGAGGTGCTCATCGAGCTGTACGCGGACCTCGGCGACCTGGTGGCGGACTGGCTGCGCACGGACGTGGGCACGGAGCTGGATCCCGCGGCGCACCTGGACCACGCCCGGCTGATCGAGGCGGTCCGGCGCGGGGACGGGGACGCGGCCGCCTCGGAGGCGGCGGGCTACCCGTTCGTGTGCCTCGGCAGGAAGTAGCCTTCGCGGGAGGGATCCGGGGTCACGGCCGCTGGTGGGTCACCCAGGCCGAGCGGACCTCCTTCCAGCAGCGGCTGGTGAGCTCGATCCGGCCGGCCGGCGGCAGGGCGACGGCGGCGCTGTCCGCGTCCACGTCCCACCAGCGGTCGCACTCCACGTGCAGGCGCAGGAGATCGGTCTCGGGATAGGCGTTGAGGCAGGTGGCCGTCACCTGCGAGCCCTCGATCACGGTGTCGCAGTCGGCGCCGAACAGCTCCCGGGCGGCGGGCGGCGGGGGCCGTACGGGCGGCTCGGCGGGGATCTCGTCGAGGTCCACGGCGGCGGGCTCAAGAGCGGCGGGCTCCAGTACGGCAGGCTCCAGTACGGCAGGCTCCAGTGCGGCGGGCTCAACGGCGGCCGGCCCAACGGCGGCGGGCTCCACGACGGCCGGCCCAACGGCGGCGGGCTCCACGACGGCCGCCGCCTCCGGCCCCGTCAGCACTTCGCCCCCCTCGGGCCGCGCGTCGGCCCCCGGGATCAGGAATCCCGTCAGGACCACCGAGGTGACCAGCAGCGATACCGCTCGGCTCCGCCTCGCGCGCACTCCCGCACCTCCTCCCCGCACGAGCCGAGAAGATCCCGGCTCGGTCAGTTTGCAGGCATCTGTCCTGGTTTTCGACTCGGGAAGATCCGGTCGGAGGGCGAAAATCTGATCGAACACCCGGCCCGGATCCCCGCCCCCACCGGCCGGAACGGCGGCGGCCGCGCCTCCCGGAAGGGAGACGCGGCCGCCGCCGTACGGACGTACGAGTACCTCTGCGTACCCGTCGGTGCCTCGGTCAGGCACCCATCGCGTGCAGGCCGCCGTCCACGTGGACGATCTCGCCGGTGGTCTTCGGGAACCAGTCCGACAGCAGGGCGACGATGGCCTTGCCCGCCGGCTCCGGGTCGCTCATGTCCCACTCCAGCATCGAGCGGGAGTTCCAGACGTCCGCCAGCTCCGAGAAGCCCGGGATGGACTTCGCGGCCATCGAGCCGATCGGACCGGCCGAGACCAGGTTGCAGCGGATGTTCTCCTTGCCCAGGTCACGGGCGAGGTAGCGGCTGGTGGCCTCCAGCGCGGCCTTGGCCGGTCCCATCCAGTCGTACTGCGGCCAGGCGAACTGCGCGTCGAAGGTCATGCCGACGACGGCCGCGCCCTCCGCCGGGAACAGCGGCTTGCACGCCATGGTCAGCGACTTCAGCGAGAACGCCGAGACGTGCATGGCGGTCGCGACCGACTCGAACGGGGTGTTCAGGAAGTTGCCGCCCAGGGCGTCCTGCGGCGCGAAGCCGATGGAGTGCACGACACCGTCGAGGCCGCCGAGCTCGTCGCGGACGAGGCCCTCCAGGCGGGCCATGTGCTCGTCGTTGGTGACGTCGAGCTCGATCACCTTGACCGGCTTGGGCAGCTTCTTGGCGATGCGCTCGGTCAGCGTCGGGCGCGGCCACGCGGTGAGGATGACCTCGGCGCCCTGCTCCTGGGCCAGCTTGGCGGCGTGGAAGGCGATGGACGACTCCATCAGCACCCCGGTGATGAGGATGCGCTTGCCGTCGAGAATTCCGCTCATGGTGATCAGTGACCCATGCCCAATCCGCCGTCAACGGGAATGACGGCTCCTGTGATGTACGCGGCGTCGTCGGACGCCAGGAAGCTCACGGCTGCCGCGATCTCCTCGGGCTGCGCGTAGCGGCCCAGGGGTACCTGGCCGACGATGCCCGCACGCTGCTCGTCGGTGAGCACCTTCGTCATGTCGGTGTCCACGAAACCGGGGGCCACGACGTTGAAGGTGATGTTGCGCGAGCCGAGCTCACGGGCGAGCGAGCGGGCGAAGCCGACCAGCGCCGCCTTGGAGGCGGCGTAGTTGGCCTGGCCGGCCGAGCCCAGCAGCCCGACGACCGAGGAGATCAGGACGACGCGGCCCTTCTTGGCACGGAGCATGCCACGGTTCGCGCGCTTGACCACCCGGAAGGTGCCGGTGAGGTTGGTGTCGACGACGGACGCGAAGTCCTCCTCGGACATGCGCATCAGCAGCGTGTCCTTGGTGATGCCGGCGTTGGCCACCAGCACCTCGACCGCGCCGTGCGCGTCCTCGATCTCCTTGTAGGCCTGCTCCACCTGCTCGGAGTCGGTGATGTCGCAGCGGACCGCCAGGACGCCGAGCGCGGTGAGCTCCTGCGGCGGCTCACCCGACCGGTACGTGATCGCGACCTTGTCGCCGGCCTGCGCGAAGGCTCGGGCGATGGCGAGGCCGATGCCCCGGTTTCCTCCGGTGACGAGAACCGAGCGGCTCAACGGATCACCCTTTCGACTAGCGGTCTGAGTACCAAAAACCTATAGGCCATGGCCCCCGCACGCAGAATCGATCTCCCACAGGGCCTCGGTACGGGCTCTGTCGAGTCCCTACAGAAAGATGTAGGCACAAGCGCCCCGAGCGCGACATGATCGAGGCGACCGGCCCCGACCCCGGGAGGACTTCCGTGCCCCATTCCATCGACGCGGCCTTCACCGCGCTGCCCTTGCGGGCGCTCGCCGACTCGGCGCTCGCCCGGGCCCGCGCGCTGGGCTGCGACCATGCCGACTTCCGGCTCGAGCGGATCCGCAGCGCCTCCTGGCGGCTCCGGGACGCCAAGCCCTCGGGCAGTTCCGACACCACCGACCTCGGGTACGCGGTCCGCGTGGTGCACGGGGGCAGCTGGGGGTTCGCCTCCGGCGTGGACCTGACCATGGACGGCGCCGCCAAGGTGGCCTCGCAGGCCGTGGCCATGGCGAAGCTGTCCGCGCAGGTCATCAAGGCCGCCGGTTCGAACGAGCGGGTGGAGCTCGCCGACGAGCCGGTGCACGCCGACAAGACGTGGATCTCCGCCTACGACGTGAACCCGTTCGAGGTGCCGGACGCCGAGAAGGCGGCCCTGCTCGCCGACTGGAGCGCGCGACTGCTGGCCGCCGACGGGGTGGCGCACGTGGACGCCTCACTGCTCGCCGTCCACGAGAACAAGTTCTACGCCGACACCGCCGGCACCATGACCACGCAGCAGCGCGTGCGGATCCACCCGCAGCTCACCGCGGTCGCCGTGGACTCGACCACCGGCGAGTTCGACTCGATGCGCACCATCGCCCCGCCGGCCGGGCGCGGCTGGGAGTACCTGACCGGCACCGGCTGGGACTGGGACGCCGAGCTGGAGCAGATCCCCGGGCTGCTCGCCGAGAAGATGCGGGCGCCGAGCGTCGAGGCGGGGCGCTACGACCTGGTCGTGGACCCGTCCAACCTGTGGCTCACGATCCACGAGTCCATCGGCCACGCCACCGAGCTCGACCGGGCGCTCGGCTACGAGGCGGCGTACGCGGGGACCTCCTTCGCCACCTTCGACCAGCTGGGCAAGCTCAAGTACGGCTCCCCGATCATGAACGTGACCGGTGACCGCACCGCCGAGCACGGACTGGCCACCGTCGGCTTCGACGACGAGGGCGTCCAGGCGCAGAGCTGGGACCTGGTCAAGGACGGCACCCTGGTCGGCTACCAGCTGGACCGCCGGATCGCCAGGCTCACCGACCTGGGCCGCTCCAACGGCTGCGCCTTCGCCGACTCCCCCGGGCACGTGCCCGTCCAGCGGATGGCGAACGTCTCGCTCCGGCCGGACCCGGGCGGGCTGTCGACCGAGGACCTGATCGGCGGGGTGGAGCGCGGCATCTACGTCGTCGGCGACCGCTCCTGGTCGATCGACATGCAGCGCTACAACTTCCAGTTCACCGGGCAGCGGTTCTTCCGGATCGAGAACGGCAAGCTGGCCGGGCAGCTGCGCGACGTCGCCTACCAGGCCACGACCACCGACTTCTGGGGGTCGATGGAGAAGGTCGGCGGCCCCCAGACCTACGTGCTGGGCGGCGCCTTCAACTGCGGCAAGGCCCAGCCGGGCCAGGTCGCGGCCGTCTCGCACGGCTGCCCGTCCGCGCTGTTCCGTGACGTGAACATCCTGAACACCACGCAGGAGGCCGGCCGATGAGCCGTACGAAGCCCCACGAGATCGTCGAGCGGGCGCTGGAGCTGTCCACCGCTGACGGCTGCGTCGTCATCGCCGACGAGGAGTCGACGGCCAACCTGCGCTGGGCGGGCAACGCGCTCACCACCAACGGCGTCACCCGCGGCCGGACCCTGACGGTCATCGCCACCGTCGACGGCAAGGAGGGCACGGCCTCGGGGGTCGTGTCGCGCTCCGCCGTGACCGCCGAGGACCTGGAGCCGCTGGTCCGGGCCGCCGAGGCCGCCGCCCGCGGCGCCGGCCCCGCGGAGGACGCCCGGCCGCTGGTCACCGGGACCCCGGCCTCGCCCGACTTCACCGAGGCGCCGGCCGAGACCTCCTCGGCCGTGTTCGCGGACTTCGCCCCGGCCCTCGGCGAGGCCTTCGCCCGGGCCCGCGCGGGCGGCCGGGAGCTGTACGGCTTCGCCAACCACGAGCTGGTCTCCACGTACGTCGGCACCTCGACCGGGCTGCGGCTGCGCCACGACCAGCCGAACGGCACCCTGGAGCTCAACGCCAAGTCCCCCGACCGGCAGCGCTCGGCCTGGGCCGGCCGCTCCACCCGGGACTTCAAGGACGTGGACCCGACCGTGCTGGACGCCGAGCTCGCCGTGCGGCTGGGCTGGGCGGAGCGGAAGATCGACCTGCCCGCCGGCCGGTACGAGACCCTGCTGCCGCCGACCGCGGTGGCCGACCTGCTGATCTACCAGATGTGGTCCGCGGCGGCCCGGGACGCGGTCGAGGGCCGGACGGTGTTCTCCAAGCCCGGCGGCGGCACCCGGCTCGGCGAGAAGCTGTCCCGGCTGCCGCTGACCCTGCGCAGCGACCCGAACGCGCCGGGCCTGGAGTCCGCGCCGTTCGTGATCGCGCACAGCTCGGGCGACGACGCCTCGGTCTTCGACAACGGCCTGCCGGTCCCGGCCACCGAGTGGATCCGCGAGGGCGAGCTGGCCCGGCTGACCACGACCCGGCACAGCGCGGCCATGACCGGGATGCCGGTCGCGCCGGGCTTCGGGAACCTGATCCTGGACGGCGGCGGCGACCGCTCGCTGGAGGAGATGGTGGCCTCCACCGAGCGGGGTCTGCTGCTGACCTGCCTCTGGTACATCCGCGAGGTGGACCCGGCGACGCTGCTGCTCACGGGCCTGACCCGGGACGGCGTCTACCTGGTGGAGAACGGCCAGGTCGTCGGCGAGGTGAACAACTTCCGGTTCAACGAATCGCCGGTGGACCTGCTGTCGCGGGCCTCCGAGGCGGGCCGGACCGAGAAGACCCTGCCGCGCGAGTGGAGCGACTGGTTCACACGGGCCGCGATGCCCGCGCTGCGGATCCCCGATTTCAACATGAGCTCGGTCAGCAAGGGTGTCTGACCACCTAGACTGAGCTTTTGGCGTGACGCATTTCCCATCTGAAGGAGTCGAGAGACCGTGACGGACATCGTCGACGAACTGAAGTGGCGTGGGCTCTTCGCCCAGTCCACCGACGAAGAAGCGCTGCGCAAGGCGTTCGCGGACGGTCCGGTCACCTTCTATTGCGGCTTCGACCCGACGGCGGCCTCCCTGCACGTGGGACACCTCGTGCAGGTGCTGACCGTACGCCGGCTCCAGCAGGCCGGGCACCGGCCGCTGGCGCTGGTCGGCGGGGCCACCGGTCAGATCGGCGACCCGCGGCCCACGGCCGAGCGGACGCTGAACGACCCGGAGACGATCGCGAACTGGGTGACCCGGCTTCGGGGCCAGATCGAGCCGTACCTGTCCTTCGAGGGCGAGAACGCCGCGATCATGGTGAACAACCTGGACTGGACGGCGGGCATGTCCGCCATCGAGTTCCTGCGTGACATCGGCAAGCACTTCCGCGTCAACAAGATGCTGACGAAGGACTCGGTCGCCAAGCGCCTGGAGTCCGACCAGGGCATCAGCTACACCGAGTTCAGCTACCAGCTGCTCCAGGGCATGGACTTCCTGGAGCTGTACCGGCGCTACGGCTGCACCCTCCAGCAGGGCGGGTCCGACCAGTGGGGCAACCTGACCGCCGGTCTCGACCTGATCCACCGCCTGGAGCCGCACGCCGAGGTGCACGCGCTGGCGACCCCGCTGATGGTCAAGGCGGACGGCACCAAGTTCGGCAAGTCCGAGAGCGGCTCCGTCTGGCTCGACCCGGAGATGACCACCCCGTACGCGTTCTACCAGTTCTGGCTGAACGTGGACGACCGGGACATCTCCACCTACATGCGGATCCTGTCCTTCAAGTCCCGCGAGGAACTGGAGGAGCTGGAGGCGCAGACCGCCGAGCGGCCGCAGGCGCGCGCCGCCCAGCGGGCGCTGGCGGAGGAGCTGACCACCCTGGTGCACGGCGCCGACCAGTGCGCGGCCGTGATCGCCGCGTCGAAGGCGCTGTTCGGCCAGGGCGAGCTGGCGGACCTGGACGAGGCCACGCTGGCCGCGGCCCTGTCCGAGCTGCCGCGCGCCGAGGTCGCCGAGCTCGGCCTGGTGGTGGACCTGCTCGCGGAGACCGGACTGGTGGCGAGCAAGTCGGCCGGCCGCCGGACCGTGAAGGAGGGCGGTGCCTACGTGAACAACGTGAAGGTGACCGCCGAGGACGCGGTCCCCGCCAAGGAGGAGCTGCTGCACGGGCGCTGGCTGGTGCTGCGCCGCGGCAAGAAGAACCTGGCGGCGGTCGAGGTCACGGGCTGACGCCCGGGGCCTGACGCCCGAGCACGGCGGAGGGGCCGGTACGGACGAGACGTCCGGCCGGCCCCTCCGTCATGCCGCCCCTCAGGTCATCTGCTTGCTGCCGCCCTTGAGCGACTTGTAGACCATCTCACCGAGAGCCACGATCAGCACCGCTCCGGCAAGTTGCAGCAGGTGCCGGGTCCAGTCGATGCCCTTGGTCTCCCCGACGCCGATCCACACCGCGACGGCGTTGCCGAGGATGCCGCCGGCGATGCCGAACAGGGTGGTCAGCCACAGGGGCTGGTGCTGCTTGCCCGGCAGGACCGCCCGGGCTATGAGGCCCAGCACGAAACCGACGATGATCGCCCACAACCATGACATGTCGAGCCTCCTCGTGGCGCGTTGTGCGCATGTGGGCCCAGTTTCGACCCGTCCGGCGTACTGCGCATTTCGGACGGCCCCATTCGGGGGATACCCCCTCTCCTCGCCACGAGGCGGGCGGCGTACGGTGGGAGGGGTCCGGACCGGGGAGCGTCCGGCAGGCGAATCTGGCGGTGGAGCGTGGAGCGGAAGAAGCGGAACGGGGCCGAGGTCTTCCGGATCACCGGAGCCCGGATGGGTCTCGACGAGGACGTGCGGGGACGGCAGCGCCGGTACGTCATCTCGATGTCGATCAGGACGCTCTCGGTGCTGGCGACGGTGATCCTGTGGAACGTGGAACGTCACGTGGCGATCGTGACGCTCATCGCGGGCGCGCTGCTGCCGTACGTGGCCGTGGTGATCGCCAACGCGGGGCGCGAGTCGACCCCCTCGCTGCCCTCGCACTTCATCCCGTCACCTGTGCGTCCGGCACTGGACGCGGGAAACCTCAAGAAAAGCTCAGATCAATCATGAAGTTCCGGTGCACTGCACCGGGTCCTGCGTGACATACTGCCTACGCGCTCCGCATCCCCCGTCGGAGCGACGGACCGACGCCGGGCAGCTCCCCCCGTGGCTGCTCGGCGTCGCCTTTCCGTGGCAGGGGTTTGTAGGGTTGAGGCGTGAACTCCCCTGACTCCCCCGACCTCCCCGGTTCCACTCCGTCTCCCCGTGCCGCCGAGGCGCCCGCGCCCTCCTGCTCGGCCAAGGGCTGCCGCGACGCGGCCGTCTGGGTCCTGGCGTGGAACAACCCGAAGCTGCACACGCCGGAGCGCCGCAAGACCTGGCTGGCGTGCGAGGAGCACCGGGAGCACCTCTCCCAGTTCCTGGGGGTCCGCGGATTCCTCAAGGACGTCGTGAAGCTCGACGAGTGGGTCCAGCCGGAGGGCTCGGAGCGCCCGTAGCGCCCGGAAAGGCGGCGCCGGCGGGGCGGCCGCCGGCCGGCCGCGTGGCCGCCGTCAGCCGCCGATCGCGGACATCGGCCGGTCGGGCTGGAGGAAGGACGGGTCGTCGAGTCCGGACCCGGCCTTCTTGCCCCACATCGCCACCTTCCACAGGCGGGCGATCTCCTCGTCCGGGGCGCCCGAGCGCAGCGCGGCGCGCAGGTCCGACTCCTCGGTGGCGAACAGGCACGTACGGATCTGGCCGTCGGCCGTGAGCCGCGTACGGTCGCAGGCCCCGCAGAACGGGCGGGTGACCGAGGCGATGACGCCGACGGTGGCGGGGCCGCCGTCGACCACCCAGCGCTCGGCCGGGGCGGAGCCGCGCTCCTCGGAGCCTTCCTCGGTGAGCGTGAAGCGGGTGCGCAGGGAGGCGAGGATGTCACCGGCGGTGATCATGCCCTCGCGCTTCCAGCCGTGCTGGGCGTCGAGCGGCATCTGCTCGATGAAACGGAGCTCGTACTCGTTCTCCACGGCCCAGGCGAGCAGGTCGGGGGCCTCGTCCTCGTTCAGGCCCGGCATCAGGACGGCGTTGACCTTGACAGGGGTGAGGCCGGCCTCGCGGGCCGCGGCCATGCCGTCGATGACGTCGCGGTGGCGGTCGCGCCGGGTGAGGGTCTTGAAGACCTCGGGCCGCAGGGTGTCCAGCGAAACGTTTACCCGGTCCAGTCCGGCGGCCTTGAGCGCCTGTGCGGTGCGCTTGAGGCCGATGCCGTTGGTGGTCAGGGACATCTGGGGGCGCGGCTCCAGGGCCGCGCACTGCTCGACGATGCCGACCAGGCCGGGCCGGAGCAGCGGTTCGCCGCCGGTGAAGCGGACCTCGGTGATCCCGAGCCGCGTGACGGCGATCCGGATCAGCCGGACGATCTCCTCGTCGGTCAGCAGATCGGACTTTCCGAGCCACTGCAGGCCCTCCTCGGGCATGCAGTACGTGCAGCGCAGATTGCACCGGTCGGTAAGTGAGACGCGCAGGTCAGTGGCCACGCGGCCGTAGGTGTCGAGAAGCATTTCGGGCCCCCTCCCTGTCCGGTCCATAGAGACGTCCGCGCCACTTCGGCGGGATGCCTGGCGCTGTGTTCGAGCCTACGCGACGGCTGTGACGCGTAGGGATGCCCGAATGAACGAGACGCGGCGTGGCCGCGTCGTAGAGAAGTACGACGCGGCCACGTTGTGTGCTCGGCTCATGTCACATGAGCACGGTGTCAGTGAGCGCCCGTTCCCGTAAGGGAGCGGACCTCGAGTTCCGCGAACTTCCGGGGGTCGGCCTTCTCCTTGGACAGGACGGTGCCCAGCCAGCCCAGCAGGAAGCCGAGCGGGATCGAGACGATGCCCGGGTTCTCCAGCGGGAACCAGTAGAAGTCGGCGTCCTTGAACATCGAGGTGGGCTTCCCGGAGACGACCGGGGAGAAGAGCACCAGGACGACCGCGGAGACGAGGCCTCCGTAGATCGACCACAGCGCGCCCTGGGTGCTGAACCGCTTCCAGAAGAGGCTGTAGAGGATCGTCGGCAGGTTGGCGGAGGCGGCGACCGCGAAGGCGAGGGCGACGAGGCCGGCGACGTTGAGGTCGCGGGCCAGGGCCCCGAGGCCGATGGCCACGGCGCCGATCACGACCGTGGACCAGCGGGCCGCGCGGACCTCCTCCTGCTCGGTGGCGTTGCCCTTGCGGATCACGTTCACGTACAGGTCGTGGGCGAACGACGAGGAGGAGGCGAGGGTGAGCCCGGCCACGACCGCGAGGATGGTGGCGAACGCGACCGCGGAGATCACGGCGAGCAGGACCGCGCCGCCCGTGGAGCCGGCTCCGCCGCCGACTTCCTGGGCGAGCAGCGGGGCGGCGGTGTTGCCGGCCTTGTTGGAGGCGAGGATGTCGGTGCGCTTGAGCAGGGCGGCGGCGCCGAAACCGAGGGCGATGGTCATCAGGTAGAAGGCGCCGATGATGCCGATGGCCCAGTTCACGGACTTGCGGGCGGCCTTGGCCGTGGGCACCGTGTAGAAGCGGATCAGGATGTGCGGCAGGCCGGCGGTGCCGAGTACGAGTGCGATGCCGAGCGAGATGAAGTCCAGCTTCGTCGTCGCGTCCTTGCCGTACTTGAGGCCCGGCTCCAGGAACTTGGCGCCCTGGCCGCTGTTCTCGGCCGCCTTGCCGAGCAGCTCGGAGATGTTGAAGTGGAACTTCAGCAGCACCAGGAAGGTGATGAGCAGGGCGCCCGCGATGAGCAGGACGGCCTTGATCATCTGGACCCAGGTGGTGCCCTTCATGCCGCCGATGGTGACGTACAGGATCATCAGTACGCCGACCAGCGCGACGACGGCGACCTTGCCGCCGTCGCTGGTGATGCCGAGGAGCAGCGAGACGAGCACGCCGGCGCCGGCCATCTGGGCGAGCAGGTAGAAGATCGAGACCACGATGGTGGAGGTGCCGGCGGCGGTGCGCACGGGCCGCTGCCGCATCCGGAACGCGAGCACGTCGCCCATCGTGTAGCGGCCGGAGTTGCGCAGCGGCTCGGCGACGAGGAGCAGGGCGACCAGCCAGGCGACGAGGAAGCCGATGGAGTAGAGGAAGCCGTCGTAGCCGAAGAGCGCGATGGCGCCGGCGATGCCGAGGAAGGACGCGGCGGACATGTAGTCGCCGGAGATGGCCAGGCCGTTCTGGAAGCCGGTGAACTGGCGGCCGCCCGCGTAGAAGTCGGCGGCGTCCTTGGTCTGGCGGCCGGCCCAGATCGTGATGAAGAGGGTGGCGACGACGAACAGCCCGAACAGGGTGATGATCAGCGGCCGGTGCTCGGTGGCGCCCGCGGCCACGGTCCCCGCGAGGTGGAGGGCGAGGGCGTCGCTCATTCGCCGGCCTCCATCCGCGCCTTGATCGCCGCACCCTTCGGGTCGAGCTTCGCGGCGGCGTGCCGGGAGTACAGCCAGGCGATCAGGAAGGTCGTCGCGAACTGGGCGAGGCCGAGCACGAGGGCGACGTTGATGTTGCCGAAGAGCTTGGTCCCCATGAAGCCGCCGGCGTAACTGGACAGCAGGACGTAGAGCAGGTACCAGGCGATGAAGGCCACGGTGAGCGGGAAGGCGAAGGACCGGTAGGAACTGCGCAGTTCGGCGAATTCGGCGCTCTGCTGGACGGCTGAGAACTCTTCGGCCGTGGGGCTCGCCGTGGGCGTTCCCGCGCTGCCGTGCGGCGGCGCTGCTTCGGTGGTCACGGGGGGCTCTCCTTGTGACGCGGGTGCGGTGGGGACGACGGACAAAACAACCTCCGTGTGGGGGGGACGGTGGCGCTGATCCCCCCTTGTCAACGGCACGTACGGCGCGTCGGGACGGTTCAACACCCGTTGATTTTTCGGATGATCCTTCAGGATCTGATTTCGTCGAACTGATGGCGGAAAGTCGCGCGCCCGCACTAGGTTCGCTTGTCATGAACCCGCCGTCCGGCGCGAACCCGCGCGGGCGGCTTCTTTCACGATGATGTGGAGAACCCATGGCTCAGCTGGGGTCACGATCCCCTGAGAGACGCGGCCGTCTCGCCGTTCCGGTCGGCCTGGCGCTCACCGCCTCGCTCGCCTTCCTGCCCGCGGTCGCGGCATCCGCCGCCCCGCTGGGCAACACGGCGGGTACGGCGGCCACGGCGAAGCCCGACACCACCGGCCCCAAGCTCTCGTACGTCGCGAACCTGACCGCGTACGCCTCGGTGAAGGCCGCGAAGAAGGCCGTCGAGCGGGCCGGTGGAACGGTGGTGACGTCCTATGAGCAGATCGGGGTAGTCGTCGCACACTCCCAGAACCCGGACTTCGCCAAGCAGCTGCGCGCGCAGCGCAGCCTGTTCGTGTCGGTCGGCGCCACCCGGACGGCCCCCCTCCAGACGGTGGCGACCACCGAGGAGGGCACGACGCAGAAGCTCAGCGCGGCGGACGCCGCCAAGGCGGCGGCGACGGCCACGGACGGTCAGGAGCCGCTGGAGCCCAACCAGTGGGACCTGCGGGCGATCAAGGCCGATCAGGCGCACAAGATCAACGATGGCAGCCCGGACGTCACCGTGGGCGTCATCGACACGGGTGTCGACGACACCCACCCGGACCTCGCCCCGAACTTCTCCAAGGGCCAGTCGGCCAACTGTGTCGGCGGCGTCGCGGACACCACCGACGGCGCGTGGCGCCCGTACCCCGACGGCAGCGACCACGGCACGCACGTGGCCGGAACCATCGCGGCCGCGCGCAACGGCATCGGCGTCGCGGGTGTCGCGCCGGGCGTGAAGGTCGCCGCGATCAAGGTGAGCGAGCCGGGTACCAGCCTGTTCTTCACCGAGGCGGTCGTCTGCGGCTTCATGTTCGCCGCCGAGAAGGGGATCGAGGTGACCAACAACAGCTACTACGTCGACCCGTGGCTCTACAACTGCAAGGCGGACGACGACCAGAAGGCGCTGGTGGAGGCCCTCGGCCGGGCGACCAAGTACGCCGAGCGCAAGGGCGTGCTCAGCGTGGCCTCGGCGGGCAACTCGAACCACGACCTGGCGTCGAACGCCATCGTCGACGACACGAGCCCGGACGACGCCACCCCGGTCCCGCGCACGATCGACCCGCACGTCTGCCTGGACATCCCCACCCAGCTGCCGGGTGTGGTCACGGTGAGCGCGACCGGCGACCAGGGCTTCCGCTCGTACTACTCCAGCTTCGGGCTGGGCGTCGTCGACGTCGCCGCCCCCGGCGGAGACAAGTGGCAGGTTCCGGCCACCCCCGACGCCAACGGCCGCGTGCTGTCGACCGTGCCGGGCGGCGGCTACGGCTACAAGCAGGGCACCTCGATGGCCGGACCGCACGTGGCGGGCGTGGCGGCGCTGCTGAAGAGCGCGCACCCGAAGGCCACGCCGTCGCAGCTCCAGGCCATGCTGAAGGCCCAGGCCACGAAGACGGCCTGCCCGGAGAAGGTCTACGACGCGACGGGCGCGCTGGTCGCCGCCACCACCTGCCAGAGCAGGTGGGGCCAGACCGGGTACTACGGCTACGGCGTGGTGGACGCGCTGAAGGCCGTCAAGTAGCGGCCTGAACGGCAGGGGCCGGTCCGGGGGACTCCCCCGGACCGGCCCCTGTGCGCGTTCCGTACCGTCAGGGCTTGATGAGCACCTTCAGCGCGCTGCGGTCGTCCATCGCGCGGTAGCCGTCCGGGACCTCGTCCAGGGACACGGCCCGGTCGAAGACGGGCGCCGGGTCGATCGCGCCGCTGAGCACGTCCTCCAGCAGCTCCGGGATGTACGCGCGCACGGGCGCGACGCCGCCGCGCAGGCTGATGTTGCGGTCGAACATCACGCCGAGGTCGAGGCCGGTGCCGCTGCCGTGCGGGACGCCGACGTAGCCGATGGCCCCGCCGTCGCGGGTGATGCTCACGGCGGTGCGCATGGACTGCTCGGTGCCGACGGCCTCGATGACCGCGTGGGCGCCTTGGCCGCCGGTGAGCTCGCGGACGGCGGCCTCGGCGGCCTCCCCGCGCTCGGCGACGACGTCGGTGGCCCCGAAGAGCTTGGCGATGTCCGTACGGACGGTGTGGCGGCCCAGTGCGATGATCCGCTCGGCGCCGAGGCGCTTGGCGGCGAGGACCCCGCACAAGCCGACCGCGCCGTCGCCGACGACGGCCACCGTGGAGCCCTTGCGGACACCCGCGCCGAGGGCGGCGTGGTGGCCGGTGCCCATGACGTCGGAGAGGGCCAGCAGGCCGGTCAGCAGGTGGTCGTCGGAGACGGCCGCGGCGGGCAGCTTCACGAGGGTGCCGTCGGCGTGCGGGACGCGGACGGCCTCGCCCTGGCCGCCGTCGAAGCCGACGGAGCCCCAGAAGCCGCCGTGCACGCAGGACGTGTACAGGCCCTCGGAGCAGTAGTCGCAGGTGCCGTCGGACCACATGAAGGGGGCGACGACGAGGTCGCCGGCCTTCAGGCCGGACACGGCCGAGCCGGTCTCCTCGACGACGCCGAGGAACTCGTGGCCGATGCGCTGGCCGGGCTGGCGCGCGGCTTCGCCGCGGTAGGCCCACAGGTCGCTGCCGCAGATGCAGGCACGCAGCACGCGGACGACGGCGTCCTCGGGGCGCTGGATCGCAGCGTCGGGCACCTCCTCCACGCGGATGTCGTGCGGGGCGTGGATGACGGTGGCGCGCATGGGTGTGCAGCCCTCCGGATCAATTGGTTCAGTCGTGACAGTGCATGCCTTGTGTGGCCGTCCTACGGTACGCCTGTGCCGGAGCGAGCGCCCCGGTGGCCAGCAGGTACTGGGCGGCGACGTAGGTGGCCATGATCCAGAAGTCGGGGCGCGGCAGCTGCGGCCAGTCGGCGACCCCGGTGGCGATCAGCGTGTCGGAGAGCAGGAACAGCGCCCCGCCCAGGCCGGCGCGCAGGCCGAGGGCGCTGGAGCGGTAGGCCATGGCGGTCAGCAGCAGGCTGTACCCGGCGACCGGGACGCGCAGATCGGCCGGCAGGTCCGCCCAGAGCAGCGCGACGGTCCCGACGAGCGCCAGGGCGTACGCGCCCCCGAGCGCGGGATGCGTTCTGCCCCGGCCGAAGAGCACGAGGTAGCAGACGTGCCCGGCGGCGAAGGAGCCCATGCCGATGAGGAAGGCGGGGTCGGCGTCGAAGAGGAGGGCCAGGTCCCCGCCCCACCCGAAGAGCAGGGCCGCGACGAGCAGGCGGGGAGCCTTGCGCGTGATCACGTACGCGACGAGCAGCGGCATCAGCAGCGGCTTGGCGAGGACGTGCCCGAGGTGCCAGCCGGCCAGCAGCGAGCCGAGGTCGAGGGCGGTGGCGAGGGCGAAGGCGCCGAGCAGGACGCGGCCGGCGGCGCCGGCTTCCTCGGGCACGGGCCGCGCCCAGGAGGGCGTACGGAACGCCCGGGACTCGGTGTCGCTCACGCGGCGTGCTCCGAGGCCTTCGCGGGGGCGGCGGAGTCGGGCGCGCCGGCCGCCTCGGGCACTTCGGGCGCTCCGGCCGCCTCGGGCACCTCGGCCGCCACCGGGGCGGCGGGCTGCCAGCCGGGGCCGCGGAAGACGCGTCCGGCGCGCTCGCGCCAGCTGCGGGCGGCGCGGACGTCGCGGGCGATGGCGGCGTACTCGTGGGTGGCGACGCGCAGGGGGTTGTAGGTGCCGATGTTCTTGGTGAGCCCGTAGACGGGCTTGTCCTCCTCCCCCACCCAGGAGCCGAACATCCGGTCCCAGACGATCAGGATCCCGCCGAAGTTGCGGTCCAGGTAGCCGCCCTGGGAGGCGTGGTGGACGCGGTGGTGGGAGGGGGTGTTGAAGACGTACTCGTAGGCCCGCGGGAGCTTCCCGATGCGCTCGGTGTGGACCCAGAACTGGTACAGGAGGTTGATGCCGTAGCAGAACGGGATCGCGGCCGGGTGCACGCCGAGGGCGACCATCGGCAGGTAGAACCACCAGGTGGTGGCGCTGGTCCAGGGCTGGCGCAGGGCGGTCGTGAGGTTGAAGTTCCGGCTGCTGTGGTGGACGACGTGGCAGGCCCACAGGATGCGGATGACGTGGTGGAGCCGGTGCTGCCAGTAGTAGAGGAAGTCCTGGACCAGCAGCATCAGCAGGGCGGTCCACCACAGGAACGGCACGCGCAGCGGGGTCAGCTCGTAGACCGCCGTGAACACGGCGACGACCGGGATCTTCCAGAGCAGGTCGAAGCCGATGCTGCCGAGGCCCATGGCGACGCTCGTCGCCGCGTCCTTGGCGTCGTAGCCGGCGGCGTCCTCATCGGGATGGAGCCGGTAGCTCACCACCTCGATGACGGTGAGCAGCACGAAGGCAGGTATGGACCACAGCACGACATCGGGCAGGTTCGGCATGCCCGCACCATAGAGCGGGTTCGGGGGCGCCGCTAGGGGTTGTTACCGATCGGTATCCATCGGGGTTACCGACGGTTCGCGCGATAATCTCCGGACCGACGGGAAGGCGGGGGATGACGGGCTTCGAGACGGTTCTCTTACGTGTGGCGGGGACGGCGGCCGGGGCGCTGGTGAAGTCCCTGCTGAGTCGCGCACCGGGGGCGGGACTGGCCGCCGACCCGGCGCATCCGGCGGCCCGCTGGCAGCGCCCGGAGGAACTGGGCGAGCCGGAGGTCCGCCGGCTCGCCCGCGTACTCGCCGCGCGCCTGGGCGAGGCCGCGGACCGCCTGCCGGCGCACGAACGCCTGGCGGTGGTCGACGCGGTGGGCGACGCGTTCGCCGCGCTGGGGACGCTGGACGCGGAGGGCCTCTTCGCCGCAGACCTGGACCCGGCGGCGCTGGCCGCGATGCTGCTGCCGCCGCGCGGCGCGGCCCTGAGCGAGGCGGCCGAGTCCGCCTACCGCGACCTGGTCGCCCTGTGCTGCGCACACGCCGTGGAGTACACGACGACCCTGCCGGGCTTCGGGGCACGCGCGGAGGTGGAGCTGATCCGCCGCACCGGCGAGCTGACGCGCGCCGTGGAGCGGATGGGGCGGCGCGAGGACGGCGCGGCCCACGCGTTCGAGGAGCGGTACGCGCGCTACGTCGCCGAGACCCACGGCCGCCTCCAGCTGTTCGGCCTGACCTTCAGCCGGGCCCGCGCGGAGTGGCCGCTGGACCTGGCGTACATCAGCCTGGCGGTGAACGGCGAGCAGCTGCTGGAGGAGCCGGGCCGCCACTCGGCGATGAAGACCGAACTGGCGTTGAGTTCCTCCGAGCGCGTCCTGCTGCGCGGCCCGGCGGGTTCGGGCAAGAGCACCCTGGTGCAGTGGCTCGCGCTGAACGCGGCGCGCCGCAGCTTCAAGCCCGGCCTGCGCCACTGGAACACGCTGGTCCCCTTCGTCCTGCGGCTGCGCTCGTTCAACTCGCCGGAGGGCCTGCCGATGCCCGAGGACTGGCTGCGCGCCTCGGGCGTGCCGCTGCGGGCCCCCGACGGGTGGGTCGAGAACCTGCTGTCCGAGGGGCGGGCGCTCGTCCTGGTCGACGGCGTCGACGAAGTGTCGTCCAAGCTCCGCAGCCGCACGGAGGACTGGCTCCGGTCACTGCTCGCGGCCTACCCCCGGGCCCGCTACGTGGTGACCACCCGCCCGTCGGCCGTCCCGGAGGACTGGCTGACCGGGCAGGCGTTCTCCCTCCTGTCCCTGCTGCCGATGGAGCGCGCCGACGTCAGCGCGTTCATCACGCACTGGCACGACTCCGCCCGTGCGGAGTGCGGCTCCGAGGAGGAGCGGGAGAGCCTGGACCGGTACGAGAGGTCGCTCATCGAATCCGTCGGCTCCCGCCGGGACCTCGGATGGCTCGCCTCGAACCCCCTCATGTGCGCCCTGCTGTGCGCCCTGAACCGGGACCGCCACATGCACCTGCCCCGGGCCCGCAAGGAGCTGTACGACGCCGCCCTGGACATGCTCCTGGTACGCCGGGACACCGAGCGGGACATATCCGGCGTCGAGGGGGTGTACCTCAGCAGGGACGAGCAGACCCTGCTGCTCCAGCGGCTCGCGTACTGGCTCATCCGCAACGGCCAGGTGGAGGCGTCCTGCACGGAGGCGCAGGAGATGGTCGGCGAATGGCTCGCCGCGATGCCCCAGGTACGGGCGCAGGCCGGGGCCGAGCAGGTGTTCCGGCACCTGCTGATCCGCAGCGGGCTGCTCCGGGAACCGGTGCCGGGGTCGGTCCATTTCGTGCACCGGACCTTCCAGGACTACCTGGGGGCCAAGGCCGCCGTGGAGGCGAGGGACTTCGGCGTGCTGGTGGGCAACGCCCACGAGGACGCCTGGGAGGACGTCGTCCGCATGGCGGTCGGGCACGCCCGCCCCGAAGAACGCGCGCGCCTGCTGCGGCAGCTGCTGCGACGGGCCGACAAGGTCAAGCGGGACCACAGCCGGCTGGTCCTGCTGGCCGCGGCCTGCCTGGAGCACGCCCCGGAACTGGACCCCGCGGTCTGGCGGGAGGTGGAGGAGCGCACGGCGCACCTGCTGCCGCCGTACTCGGTGGGGCAGGCTGAGGAACTGGCCAAGGCGGGCGAGCTGGTCCTGGAACTGCTGCCGGGCCCGGCGGGTCTGGACGAGCAGCAGGCCGCCGCCGTCATCCGTACGGCCGCGCTGGTCGGCGGGGAGCGGGCGCTCCAGGTCATCGCCGGCTTCCGCCGGGACGACCGCTACGACGTGGTCCACGAACTGTCCGACTCCTGGGGGCGGTTCCCCACGGACGCGTTCGCGGACGCGGTCCTGGCCGACGCCCCCGTCCGCGTCGGGCACCTGCACGTGCGCACGCCGCAGGAGCTGGCCGTGCTCCGCCGGATGCCGCACATCCGGCGGGTCCACCTCACGTGGAACGGCCCCGTCCCGGGGGCGATCTCCGGGCGGCGGGACCTGGAGTGGCTGGTCATCCACCGCAATCCGGCGCTGACCGATCTCGCACCGCTGGCCGGGCACCCGTCGCTGCGGCACCTCGGTGTGCTGGACTGCCCGGAGGTCACGGGCATCGAGGCGGTCGCCGGGCTGTCGGCGGACAGCCTCGCCTTCGGCTACCTCCGGGACGGCCTGTCGCTGGCCCCGCTGGCGGCGGTCGACGGGCTCAAGTCCCTGGTCATCGGGTTCGAGCCGCAGCAGCGGCGGATCGGGGACGTCCCGGCGGCCGAGGGGCTGACCTCCCTGGCCCTGTGGCAGGGCGTCCGCAGGATGACCCTCGACGGGATCGACCGGTGGCCCGGGGTGAAGGACCTGACGATCGCGGGCAGCATGCAGTACCGGGAGCTGGTCCGCTCGCTCCCGCTCCCGGGGCTGCACTCCCTGCAACTGCGCCACGCCGCCCCCGTGTCGGCCGCGGCCCTCGTGCCGTACCAGCAGCTGACCGAACTCGTGCTGCTCAGGTGCGTGTTCGAGGGGACGCTGGAGCCGCTGACCGAGCTGCCGGGGCTGCGGCGGCTCGTCCTGCGCGAATGCCTCGGGACCCTGGACCTCTCACCGTTCGCTGACACGGACGGGCTCGTGATCGAGGTGGACCGGCGCACCGGCACGGTCGGCGCCGAGCGGATCCCGCCGGAGCGGCTCGTCTACCGGAACTGAGCCGCCCGGCGGGGGCGCGGGATCACCAGACGCGGACCGAGCCGCCCTTGGCGAAGGCCGGGCTGGTGGCCTCCGGCGGGACCTGCGTCAGCGGCTCCGCGATCTCCGTCACCAGCGGGCCGTGCTTCGCCGCCAGCCCGTCCAGGAAGGGGAGGTCGAAGCCGTACACGCGGGCCGCGTTGCCGCCCGCCATCGCGGCCACCTCGGCCCTCGGGAGACCCGCGTAGGCGATGCGGAGGCCCTCGCGGGAGAAGGGGGTGGTGCCCTCGTCGTGGGGGTAGTCGCTGCCCCACATGATCTTGTCGAGGCCGATCCGGTCCCGCAGCGGGACCTCGTGGGGGCGCATGAAGCTGGCCCCCACGAAGCAGTTGTCCCGCCAGACCTCGCTCGGGCCCTTGCCCATCGCCTCCGCCAGGCCCGCCCCGAATTTGGACTCGGCCGTGGCCGAGGCCGCGACCAGGCGGCCGTGGTAGTAGTCCAGCATCTCGATGACCCCCGGGATCCAGCCGGAGCCCTGCTCCGTCAGGACCAGCTTCAGGCCGGGGTGGCGGCGGAACGCCCCGCCGAAGACGAGGTGCCACAGGGCCCGGTGCGAGAACCAGGTCGTCTCGACCATGAAGACGGCCCTCGCGGCCGGTTCGTCGCCGAGCGGCGGCGACGCCGAGCCGCCGTGGTGGTTGACCGGGACGTCCAGCTCGTCGCACACCGCCCAGATCGGGTCGTACGCCGCCGAGTACAGCTCGGGGACCGACGAGCCGGGCGGGACGCCGGGCAGCAGGATGCCGCCCGTCAGGCCCGCTTCCCGCGTGCGGCGGATCTCCTTCACCGCCGCGTCCACGTCGTTGAGCAGGATCTGGACCACACCCGCCCGCCGCCCCGGCGCGTCCGCGCAGAAGTCCGCCAGCCAGCGGTTGTGCGCCTGGAGCCCCGCCCAGCGCATCGTGTACTCGGCGGCGGTCGGCGGCTGGGCCATCAGCGAAGCCTTGGGGAAGAACGGCGGGATCGTGTTCGGGAAGACCACCTCCGCCACGATGCCGTCCGCCTCCAGTTCGGCGAGCCGGCGCGCCGAGTTCCAGTTGCGGTCCGCCGTGTCCGCGAGGAGGTCCTCGTACGGGTTCACGTAGGTGGCGGCCCAGGCGTCGAACTCCTCGTGGTACCGCTTCTCCAGGTACGGCTTGTAGTCCAGCAGGTCCGCGCCCGCGTGGCAGTCCGCCGAGATGACCGTGTACCGGTCCGGGCCCGTCATCGGTCCACCCCCAGGACGGGGAAGTCCTCGCCCGTCAGCCAGTGGCGGCCCGTCTCCCGCGAGCGGGCCCAGGAGGACTCCACGGACGCCTGGTCGGCCGGCTGGCCGAGCTCCGCCGGGGTCGGGCCGATCCGGCGGGCGAGCGGGGCCAGCTTCTGCGTGTCGAAGCCGAAGACGTCCGCCGCCGCCAGCCCCAGCATCCGGCGGGTCTCGCCGACCGGGATGTCGTGGAAGGTGTTCTTCAGCCAGGTCCGGGTGTTCGGCCAGGTCCCCTCGGGGTGCGGGAAGTCCGAACCCCACAGGATGTTGTCCACGCCGATCTCGTAGCGCTGGGCGAGCTCGCGCCGCTTGGTGTTCGTCGCGCAGATGAACACCTGCCGGTCCAGGTACTCGCTCGGCGGGCGCTTGAGCTCCTCGAACGGGGACAGCTTCTTGCCGCCGTGCGCGCCGAGGTAGAGCCGGTCCATGAACCACAGCTGGTTCGGCAGCCACCAGCAGCCCGACTCCGCGACGCCGAACCGCAGCCCCGGGTGCCGCTCGAAGACCCCGGACCAGAGCAGGAACCACAGCGGGCGCGACGGCCACCAGGTGACCTCGGAGACGAAGATGCCCAGGTGGTCGCCGTACTCGTGGCGCGGCGAGGAGCCCGAGTGGGTGACGATCGGCATCCGCGTCTCGGCCGCCGCCGCCCACACCGGGTCGTAGCGGCGGTCGTGGTACGGCGCCTTGTCCACCCACATCGCGGGGATCATCAGCGCGCCGAGTCCGGACTCCTTGGCCCGGTGGATCTCGGCGACGACCTTCGAGGGCTCGCCCGTGATGGGCAGCAGGGCGACCCCGCAGTGCCGCTCGGGGGTCTCGGAGACGAACTCCGCCAGCCAGCGGTTGTGCGCCTGCGCGCCCGCCATGCCGAGCTCGGGGTCCTGGTCGCCGGAGAGCCCGAGGCCCACCCCGAAGGGGGCGGCGGTCTGGCTGTCCACGGCGTCGGCGTCGGGGAAGACGACCTCGGCGGCGACCCCGTCGCCGTCGAGCTCCTTCAGGCGCTGCGCCGTGTCCCAGCCACCCCTGAGGCCTTCCTCGTGATCGTGGAACCACTTCTCGGCGAAGGCCTCGTTGCGGACGCCGAGGCGCGTGGCCTCGGCGCGGCGGGCGCCCTGCTGGCCGAGGAACTCGTCGAACTGGGGGTGGAAGCGGGAGTCGAGGTACGGGCGGTACTGCTCGGTCGGCAGTCCCGCGTGGCAGTCGGAGGAGATGATCAGGTACGGGTCTTCGTACGCACTGCTGTCGTTCACGGTCTCGCTCACTGCACACGCTCCTCAGTCGAGGATGAAGCTCTCCAGGTAGGCGGGGTCGGCGCGGTCGAGCATCGACTGCGACCGGGCGCGGATCTGCCGGTCGCTGTGCTCGCTCGCCGGGAGCATCCAGAAGCGGTCGGCGCGGATGCCGTCGACGACGTGCTCGGCGACCTCCTCGACCGGGGTGAAGTCCACCTCGTGGCCGGCCCGCTTCATCGCGGCCTCGTACTGGTCGAGGCTGCGGTACGGGGTCTTGCGCGGCCGCTGCTTCGCGTACCGCTCGGGCCGGTTGCGGTGCGACTCCCACAGCCCGGTGCGCAGCATGTGCGGTCCGGGGAACAGGACGGAGGCGCCGATGGCCGCGCGTTCCGCCTTGAGGTGGGCGTACAGCGACTCGGTCATGGTGACGACGGCCGCCTTGGTGACGGCGTAGACGGAGGCGGTGGGCAGCGGGGCGATGCCGCCGTCGCCGGAGGAGGTGTTGACGACGTGGCCGGGGCCGCCGCCCGCGATCATGCGCGGGACGAAGGCCTGGATGCCGTGGAAGACGCCCCAGACGTTGACGGAGAAGGCCCACTTCCAGTCGTTGGGCTCGTGCTCCCACATCCGGCCCTCGGCTCCGGAGCCGACGCCGGCGTTGTTGCAGAGCACGTGCACGGCGCCGAAGGCCTCGTACGCGGCGTCGGCCAGCGCGAGCACGGAGTCGCGGTCACTGACGTCGACGGGCCGGGCCAGCACCCGGGCCCCGTCGGCGGTCAGCTCGTCGGCGGCCTTGCGCAGGGCCGCTTCCTCCACGTCGGCGAGGACGACCTTCAGCCCCTCGGCCGCGAAGCGGCGGGCCATCGCGAGGCCGATGCCGCTCGCGGCGCCGGTGACGACGGCCACCTGTCCGGGTTCGAGCCGCATGTCACACGCTCCCCTCGGGCGGGCCGTCGAGGATCTGCATCGGGTCGTCGTAGCGCTGGTGGATGTAAGGGAGGAGGGCCCGGGCGCTGACGCGCTCGACGACGCGGCCCTTCTGGTCGGTGGTCTTCTCGCCGATGGTGATCTCCACGATCCGGCGTACGGGGAGGTCGGCGACGGGGTCGAACATCGACTCGCGCAGGACCACGTCGCCGGTGACGTGCTCCAGCCTGCGGACCTTCTCGTTGCGGGTGACGTGGACGAGCACCGGGTCGGCGTCGAAGCCCGAACCGTCCACCGCCGGAAGGAACTTGAAGTAGAAGTCGGTCTTGGCGACGGGCTCGGGCAGCGGCAGTTCGCGGTCCACCGCCCCGCGCACCTCCACGAACGCGATCCCGTGCCGGGCCAGGGAGGCCCGTACGACGAGGCCGTCGCGCTCGACCTCGACCTCGCCCAGCTTCTTCGGCTCGCCGAAGACCTCGCGGCCGCCGATCAGGGCCCGCTCGTGGGTCATGGGCATGACCAGCGGATACCAGCCCTCGACCCCGTCGTGCTGCGCGGCGACGGCGACCGAGCCGGCGCCGAGGGGGTAGCCGGGCAGGTCGACCTTGCTGATGTTGGCCCGTACGAGGGGCCGCTCGGCGGGCTTGAGCGGTGGCGGCAGGACCGCCGCCACCACGTCCGGGTCGCTCTCCCAGACGGCCACCACTCCGGTGGACCAGATGTCGGGGAGCCGGGAACTCTTCTCGCGCGACGCCGTGATCTCGGCCTCGGTGCGCGCTCCGTACCGTACGCGTGTCATCTCTCGCACCATCCCTCGCCTTGAGCGGATCGGTTCTGTAACACAGTTACACCGCGAGCGATGAAGGGTAAAGACCTCTGCACACAAGGAAACTGACGACTCGACAGATTTACTGGATCCGACAGATTGGCGGAAGACGGCCATGGCCAGAGCCACGCTCACCCGTGACGAGGTACTGGCGGCGGCGGCCTCCCTGGTCAAGCAGCACGGCCCGGCCGCCCTCACCATGCGCAAACTCGCCGCCGAGCTGGGCACGGCGGTGACCTCCATCTACTGGCACGTCGGCAACCGTGAATCGCTGCTCGACGCCCTCGTCGAGCGGACCGTCCAGGAGATGGGCGCGATACGGCCGGCCGGCCGCACCCCCGTCGAGCGGATCCTTTCGGTGGCCCGGATCCTGCGCCGCGAACTGCGCGAGCGGCCGCACCTGATCGCGATGGTCCACGAACGCGGGCTCACCGAGCGGATGTTCCTGCCCGCCCAGCAGGCCCTGGTCCACGAGGTGCACGCGGCCGGGCTGCGCGGAGCGCGGGCCGCCGACGCCGTGCGCGCGGTCCAGTTCCAGATCGTCGGCTACCTCCTCGTGGAGCGCAACCGCGAACGCTCCCCCGCCCAGTCCCCCGCCGAGAGCGACCTCTGGGACCCTCCCCCCGGCTCCGCCGGGGAGAGCTCCACCGCCGCCCCCGACGACCCGGACCTCGCCCGCGCCCTCGCCCGCCCGGCCGACCCGGAACGCCTGTTCCTGCTCTCCGTCCGCGCCCTGGTCCGCTCCCTGCTGGCACCGGCGGACCCGCCCCCGCGGTGAACCCCTTTACCGGCCACCGCCCTCGGGCCGGCGGGGCCCATCGGGCACCGGGTGTCAGTCCGTGCCGATATCCTCTGTGACCATGCTCGACGACCGTACGACCGCAGAGACGACGTGGCCGACCGCGTACCCCGAGGGGTATGCGGTCGTCGACGTGGAGACGACCGGGCTCGCTCGCGACGACCGGATAATCTCCGCCGCCGTCTACCGGCTCGACGCGCAGGGCAATGTCGAGGACCACTGGTACACCCTGGTCAACCCGCAGCGGGACCCGGGCCCGGTCTGGATCCACGGACTGACCAGCGACATGCTCCAGGACGCGCCGCTCTTCAAGGACATCGCCGAGGAGTTTGCCGGCCGGCTCGCGGACCGGGTGCTCGTCGCGCACAACGCGATGTTCGACTGGCAGATGATCGCCCGGGAGTACGCGCGGGCCGCCGAGACCGCGCCGGTCCGTCAGCGGCTGTGCACCATCGCCCTGTCGAAGGAGCTCAACCTCCCGCTGCCCAACCACAAGCTGGAGTCGCTCGCCGCGCACTTCGGCGTGGTCCAGCAGCGCGCCCACCACGCGCTCGACGACGCCCGCGTGCTCGCGGAGGCGTTCCGTCCGTCGCTGCACGCCGCCGCGCGGGACGGCGTACGGCTGCCCCTGCTGGAGTGCCGGCCGCTGACGGAGTGGTCGGACTCCCCCGTCACCCCGCGGATCGGCCGGCAGGCCTCGTACGGGGGCGCCGGCTGGCGGCCCTCGCGCAAGCGGCCGCCGTGCCCGCACCCGAACCCGGGGCGCTTCGAGGACGGAAAACCGCTCAAGCAGGGCATGCGGATCGCCTTCTCGGGTGACACCTCGGTGGACCGGGAGCTGCTGGAGGACCGGGCGATCGAGGCGGGGCTGCATGTCGCGACGAGTGTGTCGCGGCTCACGAGCCTGCTCGTGACGAACGACCCCGATTCGGCCACCTCCAAGACCGTCAAGGCGAAGTCCTTCGGTACGCCGGTGGTCGACGAGGCGGCCTTCACCCAACTGCTGCGGGACGTGGCTGCGGCAGACGGGTGAGCGTCGGGCGACTCGCCCGGCACCCGCTTTCCCGTCGCGCCCGTCCGGTCCCACCCTGTGGCGCATGGCACGTTGTGAGGTCTGCGGAAACGATTACGGCATGTCCTTCGAGGTGCACGCGCAGGGGAGCGTGCACGTCTTCGACTGCTTCTCCTGCGCCATCCACCGCATGGCGCCCATCTGCGAACACTGCCGGGTGCAGATCATCGGACAGGGCGTCGAGGTCGAGGGCCAGTGGTTCTGCGGGGCGCACTGCGCCCGCGCGGAGGGGAAGGTGGGCATCGTCGACCGCGTGTGACCCTCCCCTCGCCCTCGTCTTCCCCTCCCCTTCCCCTCTCCCCTCCCCCTCTCCCTTCCCGTCCCCCTTCCCGACCCCGGACGGCCACCCGGCCGCCGGGGTCTTCCCGTCTGGGGGTACCGTCGTGGGCGTGTACCGCTTTCTGCTGACCCGGCAATGGGTGTGCCTCACCCTCATCGCCCTCGCCCTCATCCCCGCGATGATCAAGCTGGGGTTCTGGCAGTACCACCGCCATGAGCACCGGGTCGCGCAGAACGAGCTGATCGCGGCGAACCTGTCCGCGAAGCCGGTGCCGATGACCGAGGTGACCTCCCCCGGCCACCAGGTCCCGCGGGCCGACTTCTGGCGTGCCGTCACCGCCACCGGGACCTACGACACCGCGCACGAGGTCGTCGTACGGATGCGCACCGACAACGATGACAAGGTCGGCTTCCACGTCCTGACCCCGCTGGTGCTCGCCGACGGCCGGGTGGCCCTGGTCAACCGCGGCTGGGTGGCGGGCGGCGCCGACCCGCGCGCGTACCCGCCCGTGCCGCCCGCACCCTCGGGCGAGGTGACCGTCACCGGGCGGCTGAAGGCCGACGAGACGAGCGGCGGCACCGGCATCAAGGACCGCAAGGCCCTGCCGGACCGCCAGGTGATGCTGATCAACAGCGGCCAGCAGGCGCGGTACGTGGGCAAGCCCGTCCTCGGCGGCTACATGGAGCTCACCGCTCCGGTCCCGGCGGGCGGCAGCCCCGAGCCGATCGCCGACCCCGACCACGACTCGATCGGCCCGCACATGGCGTACGCCGTGCAGTGGTGGCTGTTCGCCGCGTCGGTGCCGGTCGGCTGGCTGGTCCTCGTACGGCGCGAGAAGCGCGACCGCGCCGCGGCCGCGGCGGCCGGCGCGACCCCCGAGCGGGAGCCGGCGCCGACGGCGTAGCGTGTCGGGCATGGATCTTGGACTGAAAAACCGTGTCTACGTCGTCACCGGAGCCACCCGCGGCCTGGGCTTCGCCTCCGCGCGCGAACTGGCGGCGGACGGCGCGAAGGTGATCGTGACGGGCCGCGACGCGACGCGCGCCGCCGAGGCGGCCGCCTCGCTGGGTCCGAACGCCGTGGGCGTTGCCGCGGACAACTCCGACCCCGAGGCGGCGGCCGCGCTCGTCGCCACCGCGAAGGAACGGTTCGGCCGCCTCGACGGCATCCTCATCAGCGTCGGCGGCCCCGCCCCCGGTTCGGCGGCGAGCAACACCGACGAGCAGTGGGCGGCGGCGTTCGAGTCGGTCTTCCTGGGCGCGGTACGCCTGGCCCGCGCGGCGGCGGCCGAGCTGGGCGAGGGCGGGGTCATCGGCTTCGTCCTGTCGAGCTCGGTCTACGAGCCGGTCCAGGGGCTGACGATCTCCAACGGCCTGCGGCCGGGGCTGGCGGGGTTCGCCAAGTCCCTGTCGGTGGAGCTCGGACCGCGCGGCATCCGCGTGGTCGGGCTGCTCCCGGCCCGGATCGACACCGACCGCGTCCGCGAACTCGACGCCCTGTCGGGCGATGCGGCGGCGGCCCGCGCGGCGAGCGAATCCGGCATTCCGCTGCGGCGCTACGGCACCCCGGAGGAGTTCGGCCGCTCGGCGGCGTTCCTGCTGTCGCCCGCCGCCTCGTACCTGACGGGCATCATGCTCCCGGTCGACGGCGGCTCCCGCCACGGCTTCTGACGGCCCCTCCCTCCCCGGCGATACGGCCTACGTCACGCGGCGGGCGCGGTGGGAGGTGATCCGGAAGCGGGCCTCCGCGGGCAGTTCGGGGAGGCCCGCCGACCGGCGGGCGTGGCTCAGCACCGGCCCGGCCAGCTCCGCCAGGGCGTCGGCCGGGACGGCATGCGGCTCCAGTTCCAGCTCCATCCGCAGCTTCGGGCCCGTGCGCCGGCCCCGGCGGCCCTGCCTCCCCTGCCGGCCCCGCAGGACGACGCTGCACCGGGCGACCCCGTCCAGCGCCCCCGCCTCGGCGGCCACCGCCTCCTCCAGGGCCCGCCCGCGCAGCACAGCGAACGCCCCGTCGCCGGTGTCCACCACCACCGCGGGCAGCCGCGAGCGCCGCAGCTGCGCCAGCAGCCACCACAGCGCGAGCACCACGCACACCCCGAGTCCGGCGAGCACCGCCCACCACCACCAGCCCTCGGCATGCCAGTACCGCTCGCGGGTCGCCGCGCTCAGCAACGGCTCGTGGCGGCCGCCGAACGGCCACAGCGGCGTCAGCAGCGCCACCCCCGCGGCCAGCAGCACGGCGCCGATGATTCCGAGCAGGATCCGGTTCACCGTCCCGAGCATCCCCTCACCTCTTCCCGACGGGGGCCCTGGTGACCCGTACCCGCGGCTGCGGCGCGTGCGCGAGGCCCAGTTCCCCGATGCCGACGGCGAGGACCTCCTCCAGGTCGGCCCGTACGTCGTCCAGCTCGCGGAAGTGGGACTCCGCCCGGACCGCGACGCGGGACCGCCGCACCGCGACCCGCGCCGAGCGCACCCCGGACACCTCCATCGCCCGGTCCCGCAGCACCAGGGCCGCGGCCTTCCGGCCGAGCCCGGCCCGTACCCCGGCGTCCGGGTCCGGCGGCCGCATCGGCAGGACGGCGCGCAGCCCGGGGGTGAGGGCGAGGAGCAGGAGCACCGCCCCGGCCACGGCGAGGACCGCGGCGCCGACGGCCACCTCCGGGTCGGCGGGGGTGTGCCGCTCCAGCTGGTGGACCAGCTCGCGGCGCCACTCCATGCCGGGGCGGTGGGCCCGTACGGCGGCGAGGTCGTAGAGGAAGAGGCCCGCGGCCCCGAGCACGGCCAGCGCCGTCAGCGCGGCCGGGATCCGCCGGGCGGACCGGAAGCGGGCGATGTGGGCCGGGGCCGCCGCCTGGGCCGGCGCCCGGCCGGGTGCCGGCGCCGTCACCGCAGTTTCCGGTCCCGTACGGCGGCGGTGCGGGTGTGCTTGGAGTGCAGGTGCTCGATGTCGATGTCCACCTCGGGTACGGACATGGAGGCGCACTCCTCGATGCGGCGGACCACTTGGCGGCGTACGGCCGCACACTGGTCGGCGAGGTCGGACGGATATCCGAGTTCCAGGCTCACCCGTACCCGGGCGATGTCGTGGTGGACGGTGACGCTGGCGTGCGGGGCGCCCGGCGCGGCGCCGCGGCCCGCCGGGCCGCCCCCGCCGGCTTCGGGCGGTCCGGCCGGCCGCGCGGCGAGCGCCTCCCGGGCGGCCTGGGCCGCGATCTTGGCGACGACCCGGTCGGCGATCCGGGTGGCCCCCCGTTCGGCGGGAGGGACCCGCTGCGGGGTCGCCCGTGTCGTACTCATCAGGGCCTCACCTGTCGCGGTTGCGGGGGCGGAAGAAGTCGCCGGGCTCCAGGTCCCCCTCCAGGAACCGGCCGACGATACAGCCGATGGCGCCGAGCGCCGCCACCAGCAGGAAGGCTCCGAACCCGCCGAAATATCCGGCGAACGCGAGCGCCATGCCGGCGAAGAGACCGGCGACCGCCATCCTCATGCGGGCTCCTTCACTGGAGTCGGGACTCCGGCTCCTCGTCGGGCTCGTCGGGGAGCTTGACGTCGCTGACCGCGATGTTGACCTCGACGACCTCCAGGCTGGTCATCCGCTCGACCGCCGAGATGACGTTCTCACGGACGGCCCGGGCCACGTCGCGGATCGACACGCCGTAGTCGACGACGATCTCCAGGTCGAGGGCGGTCTGCACCTCGCCGACCTCGGCCTTGACCCCGCGGGTGGCCGAGGACTTCGCCCCGCCGGGGACGCGGTCGCGGACGGCGCCGAACGTACGGGCGAGGCCGGTGCCGCTGCCCATGGCATGGACCCCGACCACCTCGCGGGCGGCGAGTCCGGCGATCTTCTCGACCACCCCGTCGGAGATGGTGGTCCGGCCGCGGTCGGCCGGATTGCGGGAGGCGCCCCCGGATGTGGATTCGGTCATCGCGTGTCCCTTCGCGCGGATGGACTCACTTCGCACCACGGTAAGCGCGTACCCGCGGCGGCGCTCCGGGACTACTCCGGTCGGCCGGGAACGGACCCCCTCCACCGCTTGACCTCAACTGCGGTTGAGGTCGGAGAGTGGGCGCGTGATCAAGGCCGAGAGGCCGCTTTCGGACAGGGGGAATGGCATGCGTGCGATACGGGTGGACGGGTACGGCGGTCCGGAGGTCCTGGTTCCGGTGGAACTGCCGGATCCGGTCCCGGGGCCGGGTGAGGCGGTGGTCCGGGCCGAGGCCGTGGACACGATCTTCGTGGAGACCCAGATCCGCGGGGGCTGGGGCGAGTCCTTCGGCATCCACCCGCCGTACGTGCCGGGCGGCGCGGCCGCGGGAACGGTCGTCGCGGTGGGTGAGGGGGTGGATCCGCACTGGCGGGGCCGCCGGGTGGTGGCCGCCCCGGGCACGAAGGGGACGTACGCGGAGCTGGTCCGGGTCCCGGTGGACCTGCTGGTCCCGGTCCCGGACGGCCTGGAGGCCGCGGAGGCGGCGGCCCTGGCGCACGACGGGGTGACCGGTTCGGGCATCGTCGAGGGAGTCGGGATCACGGCGGGCGACCGGGTGCTGATCCTGGGCGCGGCCGGCGGGATGGGGACGCTGCTGGTGCAGTTCGCGGTGGCCGCGGGGGCGTACGTGGTGGGGGCGGCCCGGGGCGAGCGGAAGCTGGCGCTGATCCGGGAGCTGGGCGCGGACCGGGCGGTGGACTACACGGATCCGGGCTGGACCGAGGCGGTCGGCGGTCCCGTGGACGTCCTGCTGGACGGGGTCGGCGGCGAGCTGGGCCTGGCCGGCTTCGCGCTGCTCCGGGACGGCGGGCGGGTCTCGGCGCACGGCGCGCCGAGCGGCGGCTTCACCGCACTGGACCCGGCGGAGGTGGAGCGGCGCGGGATCTCCCTGCGCGGGATCGCGGAGGTCCAGTTCCCGCCGGCGGAGATCACCCGGCTGGCGGGCTTCGCCCTGGCCGAGGCGGCGGCGGGGCGGCTCCGCCCGGTGATCGCACGCAGGTTCCCGCTGGCGGACGCGGCGGAAGCCCATCGCGCCATCGAGGCGCGTGCGATCCCGGGCAAAGCCCTCCTGATCCCCTGAGGTCAGTCCGAGAGGCCCGCCAGGTCGCGCAGGCGGCGGGCCTGAGCGGCCCGCTCCGCCGAGCGCTGGGCGTCGTAGGGCCGGGATCCGGCGTCGCGGAGCAGGGCCTTCGTCTCGATGACGGCATCGCGCGGCGGGGCCAGCAGGGCCGTCGTGAGGTCCTGCACCGCCGCGTCCAGCTCATCGGCGGGTACGACCAGGTTGGCCAGTCCGACCCGCTCCGCCTCCTCGGCATGCACGAAGCGGCCCGTCGCGCAGATCTCCAGCGCGCGGGCATAGCCGACCAGCGAGGTCAGCGGCTGCGTCCCGGCCAGGTCGGGCACGAGACCCAGGCTGGTCTCGCGCATGGCGAACTGGACGTCGTCGGCGACCACGCGCAGGTCACACGCCAGCGCGAGCTGGAAGCCGGCGCCGATCGCATGGCCCTGTACGGCGGCGATGGAGACGATGTCGTTGCGCCGCCACCAGGTGAACGCCTCCTGGTACTCGGCAATGGTGGAGTCGAGCAGCTCGTCCGAACCGCGCGCCAGATCGAGGAAGGACGGCTCACCCTCGAAACCCTCGGGGGTGAACGCCTGCCGGTCGAGTCCGGCGGAGAAGGACTTGCCCTCACCGCGCAGCACCACGACCCGGACGGTGCCCGGCAACGACCTTCCGGCCTCCGCCAACGCCCGCCAGAGCGCGGGGGACTGAGCGTTTCGCTTGGCCGGATTGGTCAGTGTCACCGTCGCGACCGAGTCGTCCACGGTGAGCCGTACGCCGTCCTTGTCGAGCAGAGCCATCTGTGTGCCCTCCGGTGTGCAGTCGGCCGCAATCCCGGCCTAAGTGACTGCACAGTAACCACCCGGTCGGCCGGACGGCCGACCGGGGGTCACCGAAGAACTACGGTGTGGGCAGGCGAGCGTGATCCACCCCGGCTCCGGGCCTGACGGCCTGGATCGAGGTCAGGCCGAAGCCGCCTTCTTGCCGCGCGTCGCGCCACCGCGACCACGCAGAATGACTCCGGACTCACTGAGCATCCGGTGGACGAATCCGTAGGACCGGCCGGTTTCCTCGGCCAGCGCACGGATACTCGCACCGGAGTCGTACTTCTTCTTCAGGTCTGCCGCGAGCTTGTCGCGCGCGGCGCCGGTTACCCGGCTGCCCTTCTTCAGAGTCTCGGCCACCCGTGCCTCCTCATGGGAAGTGCGCTCTGGACTTCTCATGATCACCCCTCCCCGGCTTCCTGGCCACCCATTCAGCAAGGTCGGTACGACGACATTTCCCGAGGCGTGGACACATCAGCAGAACGGAATCTTCTCTTCCGCTGCATGACGTCCGTCACACTTCTCCACGCTCACCGGGAATCTCCAGGTCAGGGGCCGGACGGCAAAAAACGACGGCCCCCGGCGGCGTACCCGGACGGGCACGGCCAGGGCCGTCGTACAGAGCGCAGGGGTACGAGACCGTCTCACTCAGATGATGGATCACGCCTGAGCCGAATGATCCATAAGGAACTGGATCACCGGCTCCGGGAGGATCAGGCGAGGGCGACGAGGTCCCGGTAGTCCGGGCCCCAGAGGTCCTCGACGCCGTCCGGGAGCAGGATGATCCGCTCCGGCTCCAGCGCCTCGACCGCGCCCTCGTCGTGCGTGACGAGGATGACCGCGCCCTTGTAGGTGCGCAGCGCACCCAGGATCTCCTCGCGGCTGGCCGGGTCCAGGTTGTTGGTGGGCTCGTCGAGGAGCAGCACGTTCGCGGAGGAGACGACCAGCGTGGCCAGGGCCAGACGGGTCTTCTCGCCACCGGAGAGGACCCCGGCCGGCTTGTCCACGTCGTCGCCGGAGAAGAGGAAGGAACCGAGCGTCTTGCGCACGGCGACCAGGTCCAGGTCGGGCGCGGCCGAGCGCATGTTCTCCAGGACGGTGCGCTCGGGGTCGAGCGTCTCGTGCTCCTGGGCGTAGTAGCCGAGCTTGAGGCCGTGGCCCGGGGTGACCTCGCCGGTGTCCGGCTTCTCGGCGCCCGCGAGGAGGCGCAGCAGCGTGGTCTTGCCGGCGCCGTTGAGGCCGAGGATGACGACGCGGGAGCCCTTGTCGATGGCCAGGTCGACGTCGGTGAAGATCTCCAGTGAGCCGTACGACTTCGACAGGCCCTCGGCGGTCAGCGGGGTCTTGCCGCAGGGCGCCGGGTCCGGGAAGCGCAGCTTGGCGACCTTGTCGGAGACGCGTACGGCGTCCAGGCCGGCGAGCAGGCGGTCGGCGCGCTTGGCCATGTTCTGGGCGGCGACGGTCTTGGTCGCCTTGGCGCGCATCTTGTCGGCCTGCGAGTTCAGGGCCGCGGCCTTCTTCTCGGCGTTCTGGCGCTCGCGCTTGCGGCGCTTCTCGTCGGCCTCGCGCTGCTGCTGGTAGAGCTTCCAGCCCATGTTGTAGATGTCGATCTGGGACCGGTTGGCGTCGAGGTAGAAGACCTTGTTGACGACGGTCTCGACCAGGTCGACGTCGTGGGAGATCACGACGAAGCCGCCGCGGTAGTTCTTCAGGTAGTCGCGCAGCCAGACGATCGAGTCGGCGTCGAGGTGGTTCGTCGGCTCGTCGAGGAGCAGGGTGTCGGCGTCCGAGAAGAGGATCCGGGCGAGCTCGACGCGGCGGCGCTGACCACCGGAGAGGGTGTGCAGCGGCTGGCCGAGGACGCGCTCGGGCAGGCTGAGGGCGGCCGAGATGGTCGCGGCCTCGGACTCGGCGGCGTACCCGCCCTTGGTGAGGAACTCGGTCTCCTGGCGCTCGTACTGCTTGAGCGCCTTCTCGCGGGTGGCGCCGGCGCCGGTGGCGATGCGCTCCTCGTTCATGCGCATCTTCTTGAGCAGGACGTCGAGGCCGCGGGCGGACAGGATCCGGTCGCGGGCCAGGACGTCGAGGTCGCCGGTGCGCGGGTCCTGCGGGAGGTAGCCGACCTCGCCCGAACGGGTGATGGACCCGCCCGCGGGCTGGCCCTCGCCGGCGAGGCACTTGGTGAGCGTGGTCTTGCCCGCTCCGTTGCGGCCGACCAGGCCGATGCGGTCGCCCTTGGCGATGCGGAAGGAAGCGGACTCGATGAGGACGCGGGCGCCGGCGCGCAGCTCGATGCCGGTGGCGGTGATCACGGAAATACTCCAGGGCGGGGGGACGGCGGAAGGGGGGCAGGACGCGATGCTTCGACGCCGCTAATCCGCGAGGAGATTTGCCATGGGTTCATTCTACCGGGGGTGCGCAACCGGTTTTGGGGGGCGCCCGGCCCTTGACGGGTCCCCCGTTCGGCGTACGGATCGCTCCGGTGGGCCCGGCCGCGTATCAGGATGGACCGGGTGATGTTCGCCGCAGGGGCGGCCACGTTGAATCGAGGCGGTGCGGGATGCAGTTCGACGACGACGCCAATCTGGACACCTCCGAGGTCAAGGACCAGCGCGGCAGCCGCGTCCCGGGCGGGCGGGCGACGATCGGCGGCGGTATCGCGGGCCTCATCGCACTGGTCCTCGGGCTGATCTTCGGCGTGGGCCCGGACCAGCTGGGGCTCTCCTCCGGGAACCCGGAGTCGGCGGCGACCTCGTCGTCCGTCAGTCAGGTGGAGCAGTCCTGCAAGAAGGGGCGGGACGCGAACGCGCGGGAGGACTGCCGGCTGGTCGCGGTCGTCAACAGCACCCAGGACTTCTGGAAGGACGAGTTCACCCGGCGCGGCGGCCGCTACACCCCGGCGTCGACGGTCTTCTTCAAGGACCGCGTGAACACCGCCTGCGGCACCGCCACCAAGGCGGTCGGCCCCTTCTACTGCCCCGCCGACCGGCAGGTCTACCTGGACCTGGGATTCTTCGAGGACCTGCGGACGAAGTTCGGCGCGAACGGCGGCCCCTTCGCCCAGGCGTACGTCGTCGCGCACGAGTACGGGCACCACGTCCAGAACCTGACCGGAACCCTGCGGAAGGCCCAGGACGGGCAGCAGGGCGCGAACAGCAACGCGGTCAAGGTCGAACTGCAGGCCGACTGCTACGCCGGGGTGTGGGCGCGCAACGCGACGCGGACCCCGGACGAGACCACGGGCCGGCCGCTCATCACCAGCCTCACCGACGAGGACATCAAGGACGGCCTCGACGCGGCCGCCGCGGTCGGCGACGACCGGATCCAGGAGAAGGTCCAGGGCCGGGTGACCCCGGAGTCCTGGACGCACGGCTCGGCCCAGCAGCGCCAGCAGTGGTTCTACCAGGGCTACCGCACGGGCGACATGGCCCAGTGCAACACCTTCCGCTGACCGTCGGCGGCGCCTGCCATGCTGTGACGCAGGTCACCGTCACGAGAGGGAGTGGTCGTCATGGCAGGCGTTCCGTCCATCTGTCCCACGCTGCGCTATCGCGAGGCGAAGGCGGCCATCAAGCTGCTGACCGAGGCCTTCGGCTTCAGCCAGGTCGCGGTGTACGAGGGCGAGGACGGCTCGGTGATGCACGCGGAGCTGGCGTACGGCAACGGTCTGGTGATGCTGGGCAGCAAGGGCACGGGCAGTGTCTTCGACAAGGCCATGGGGGACGGCGGGCCCGTGGGGGTCTACGTGGTGGTCGACGACGTGGACGCCCATCACCGGCGGGCCGCGGAGCACGGCGTGGAGATCCTGATGGAGCCCACCGACCAGGACTACGGCTCCCGCGACTACATGGCCAAGGACGCCGAGGGCAACGTCTGGAGCTTCGGGACGTACGCGCCGCAGGTCTGAGACCCGCGGCGCGTTCCCCCGTACGGAGCGCCGCGGGCGCTACGCGCCGCCGGTGTGGACCTGGAAGGCGGCCCGGCGGACCGCCTTGGCCAGGGCCGGATCCGGGTGCGCGGCCGCGAGCGCGACCAGGACCTGGACGGTGCGCGGATGGCCGACCGCGCGGACCTCGTCCAGCAGCCGCGGGACGGTGGTCCGGACGGCCGAGTCGAGGTGGCGCGCCAGCAGGTCCGCCTCGCCGTGGTCGGCGATGGCGGCGGCCGTGTCCACCCAGAGCCAGGTCGTCTCCTCGGCGGTGAGCACGTCCTGGGCCTCGTCGGGATCGACCCCGTCGTGCTCGGCGAGCCAGAGCAGGGCGTAGGGCCGCAGGGCCGCGTCGCGTACGGCGGCGCGCACCTCGGGTTCGGCCGGGGCGCCGACCACGCGCAGGGCCTCGAAGGCGAGCCCGCGCAGCAGGGCGTCCTCGCCGCGGGCGGCGTGCAGCAGTTCGCTGACGGCGTGGCCGACGGGCCGGGCGGCGAGCCAGGCCCGGTACTCGGCGCGGGCCGGTCCGGGGGTGAGCCGGGCGCAGCCGTGCAGCATCGCGGCGGCGGACTGCTCGATGTTCCCGGCGGGGCTCTGCGCGGCGACGCAGATCTGTTCGAGCTTGACCCAGACGGCCCAGCTGCCGAGCGGGGTGAGGGCGGCCTGCGCGGGGCCGAGGGTGACGGCGTCGACGGCGGCGAGTCCGCCGAGCGCCCAGCGCAGCAGCCGGGCGAGCGGGACGGGCGCGGTGTGGCCGGCGGCCTCGGGGGCCGCCTCGGGGTCGGCCGCCCGGGCGGTGGCCGGTGTCCCGTCGGCGGGCGGGGTCTCGCGCGCGGGGGCGTCGTAGGGGATCTCGCAGCGCTCGTCGCGCAGTTCGGTGACCCGCTGCCCGAGCAGGTCCAGCAGGTCCGGAACGGTCACGGGACCGGCGGACAACTGGAGCAGGGAGAGCAGTTGGGGCATCGCCTCGACCACCTCCGCGACGACCGCGGGAGCGATGTCGGCGGGGGCCGGGTGGACCAGCGACCAGGCGTCGAACAGGGCGACCCAGCCGCGCAGTACGGCGGTGTCGTCGCGGTCCCAGGCGCGCAGCCGCCAGCCGGGCCGGGCCTGGCCGCCGTGCACCTCGACGAGGCCCGCGAGCCGGGCGCGGTCCCATCCGACCCGGATCTGCCCGTGTGTCAGCTTCAGTTCACCGGCGGCGCGTTCGACGTCGGCGGCGGGCAGCGCTCCCGCCGGGGCGGGCCTGCCTCCGTCCCCGGCACCGAGGTTGAGCTCGGCCCAGCGGGCGAGCCGTACCGCGTCGGCCAGCGAGGCCCGGGCCCGTGTCGCGAGTTCGGCCGTGGCAGGGGTGCCCGCCGGGGGCCGGGAAGCGGAACGGGCGCGTCGGTCGGTCACCGCCTTGCGGGCCGCGGCGACGGAACGCGGGGAGACGAGTCGGAGTCTGGAGTCGCGAGCCAACTGCTCATCAGGCTTTCGGGACGTCACGGAAGCAGTCTCGCCCGTCACCGGCCGAAAGCCCAAACGGAACCAGCCATTATCAGGAGTCGGCGGGTGGACATACCGGGAAAATGGCCCCTCCCCGTCCCGTCCGGCACACGGCCTTCACATAAGAGGGGTCAGGAAGCGCCTCAAGGCCTCCTCGTATCCGGCCGGATCCGCGTTCCACATGGCCCCGTGCGGGGCTTCGCGGACGGTCCGCAGCGTGACCAGGTCGGGGCGGGCGGCGGCGAGCCGGCGGGAGGGCTCCCAGGGGGCGAGCGTGTCGTCCGGGCCGTGGAAGATCAGGACCGGGACGCGCAGCGCCGCGGGGTCCGACCCGGGCGCCGCCCGGTCGGCGCGCAGCCCGGCGCGCCCCTCGGCGGCCCGCACCGCGAGCGGAACCAGCGGGGCCGGGGTGTGGCGGGCGGCGATGAGCGCGCGCAGGGTCGTGTGCCAGTCGAGCACCGGGGAGTCCAGTACGAGCCCGGAGATCCGGTCGGCGAGCGCCGAGCGCTCGGCGGCGTGCAGGGCCATGGCGGCCCCGGTGGACCAGCCGTGCAGGACGACCCGGCGGGCGCCGTAGCGCACGGCGTAGCGGATGGCGGCGTCCACGTCGCGCCATTCCGATTCACCGAGGTGGCCGAGACCGTCCGGTGACGCGGGGGCCCCGAGGTCGCCGCGGTAGGCGAGGTCGAGGACGGGCATCCGCTGGCGGTGCAGGAACGGCATGACCACCATCGGGTGCTCGCGGCCGGCGCCGAGCCCGTGCACGGTGATCACCCAGGTGTCGCGGCCGGCGGGCACGAACCAGGCGGGCAGCCCGCCGAGCTCGCCGGGGACGTCCACGTCGGCGTGGTCGAGCCCGAGGGCCGAGCCGGGGTTCCCCACGTGGACCTGGGGGGTGAGGGTGACCCGGGCGCCGGGGTCGAGGCTGCCGTGGGTGACGGCGAGGAGCCGGCGTACGACGGTGTCCGGGCCGCGGTCGACCCCGTGGAGGACGGACCCGACCACGGCGTGCACCCCGGGGGCGGAGAGTCCGTACGTACCGGGGCGCAGGGAGGCCAGCGAGCGGGTCAGCGTGATCTGCCCGGAGCCGCTGGAGTGGACGCTGAGCCGCGGCCCGCCGGGCAGGGGGCGGCCGGGCTCGTGCCGCAGGGCGGCGTCGGCGGCGTACCGGCCGGCCGCGACCGCGGCGGCGCCGGCCCCGACGAGAGTGGTCGCGACGGCCGCGGCCGTCGCTGTGGCGGAAGGCACGGCTCCAGTGTCGGGGCGGGAGGGCCTGCGGGCCACTGGAGCGGAATGCTCCGATTGCGGCCGGGCGGGGGCGGGAAGAGAGGGCAGGGAGGTCCGGCGGGCCCGTCGGCCGGGAGTGATCTGCATCTCCCCCCGAGCCCCCGCGGGGCGGCCCCGGGGGCTTCGGGCCCCGTGTGGAGCCACCCGGCTACCGGGCGTTGACGTGCATTAATCGCCGTATCGGCGCCAAAATGGGGATGAAGGTCCCGATGGCACGACGGGCCAGTACACCGCTCCGCCCGAGTCAGTTCACCTTCCGTTCATCCAGGTTGCCTACGGTCGCCGAGCCACTGACGTCAAACAGAAGCCTGGGTAAATGGAGCACATAACGCTTCTCCTCGGGATCGTGATCATTACCGCTCTCGTGTTCGACTTCACGAACGGTTTCCACGACACGGCCAACGCGATGGCCACCACCATCTCGACCGGCGCCCTCAAGCCCAAGACGGCGGTGGCCATGTCCGCCGTGCTCAACCTCGTCGGCGCGTTCATGTCCGTGGAGGTCGCCAAGACGATCTCCAAGGGCCTGGTCAACGAAGAGGGCATCCAGCCAGAAGTGATCTTCGCGGCCCTCGTCGGCGCGATCCTCTGGAACCTCGTCACCTGGCTGGTCGGGCTCCCCTCCAGCTCCTCCCACGCACTGATGGGCGGCCTGGTCGGCGCGGCCGTCGCCTCCGCCGGCCTCGGCGCCGTCAACGGCGGCACGCTCGTCAGCAAGGTGCTGCTCCCCGCGGTCGCCGCGCCGATCGTGGCCGGTGTGGCCTCGATGCTGGCCGCCAAGGTCACGTACAAGCTCGGCGGCAAGGTCGGCGGCAAGACCGCCACCAAGGGCTACCGCGCCGGGCAGATCGCCTCGGCCGGTCTCGTCTCCCTCGCGCACGGCACCAACGACGCGCAGAAGACGATGGGCATCATCACCCTGGCGCTCATCGCGGGCGGCGCCCTGGACTCCGGCGCCAACCCGCCGGTCTGGGTCATCGTCTCCGCCGGCCTGGCCATCGCCCTGGGCACCTCGCTGGGCGGCTGGCGCATCATCCGCACCATGGGCAGTGGCCTGACCGACCTCCAGCCGCAGCAGGGCTTCGCCGCCCAGACCTCGGCCGCGAGCGTCATCCTGGCCTCCTCCACCCTCGGCTTCTCCCTCTCCACCACCCACGCGTGCTCCGGCGCCGTCATGGGTGCGGGCCTGGGCCGCAAGGGCGGCGTGGTCCGCTGGTCCACCGCCACCCGCATGTTCATCGCGTGGGGCCTGACCCTGCCGGCCGCGGCCGTCGTCGCCTCCGGTGCCGAGCTGGTCATGCGCACCGGTGACGTCGGCGTCGCCGCCGTCGCGCTCTTCCTGGTCGCCTCCTGCGTCGCCATCTGGGTCATCTCGCGCCGCCAGGTCGTCGACCACAGCAACGTCAACGACGCGCAGCAGGCCGCGGCCGAGGAGCCGGGTGTCGTCACCACGGCCATGGCCGCCGTCACCGTCCCGCCGACCGTGGCCGCCGAGGCCGCTGCCGAGGCCGCCGCCGGTACGACCGCAGCGGTCACGGACGAGGCGCTGAAGGCCACCATCCCGGCGGCCGCTCCGACGACGCCGGCGGCTCCCGCCGCCGCGGTCTGACCCCGAGAACGACAGAGGAATCCGCAGTATGAAGATCGACTGGGCAGCACTCGGCTCCGTCTTCGGGGTCAGCCTCTCCGCCACCGTCGCCCTCGTGGCCCTGTTCACCCTGGGCCTGGTGGGCCTCTCCAAGCACGAGGCCGCCACCGAGCAGGGCGGCGCCTCCACCCTCGCCCGCAGCGGCGCGTACGCCTGCTTCGCGCTCGTCACGGCGGCCGTGGGGTACGGGATCTACCTGATCATCAGCTGACCTGATCCGACCGATCGGGGCACGGCGTACGAAAGCTCCCTCCGGGTTTCCCGGGGGGAGCTTTCGTACGTCCGCGACCCGTGCCTGTGACGTGCCTCGCCGCAGGTCAACGGCGAGTTGACGGGCCTTCGCGGTGCGTGGTGGACTGCCCGAGCCAATACGGCGGCATGGAGAGGAAGTCCGGTGCGAATCCGGCGCGGTCCCGCCACTGTCACCGGGGAGCACGCGGCACGTGAGCCGTGCGCCCGCCCCGGGAGCCAGGAACTCCCACCGCCGGACACGTCGAACCAGGGCGCGGACCCTGAGTGAGGACATACCTGCACCATGCGTGCCGACCGCGTCTTCGCGTACGGCGCCACGGCGGGCCTGATCGGCGACCGGATCCTCGGTGATCCGCGCCGAGGGCACCCCGTGGCCGCCTTCGGACGAGCCGCCGCCGCCGTCGAACGCGCCCTGTGGCGCGACGACCGCGGCCGGGGCGTCGTACACACCCTCCTGTGCGCCGGGGGCGCGGCCGCCGTCGGCGCGCTGGGCGCCCGCGCCGTGCGCTCCCGGCCCTCGGCCGCCCGCATCGCCCTGACCGCCGCGGCCACCTGGGCCGTCGTCGGCGGCACCTCGCTGGGCCGGGAGGCCCGCGCCATCGGCGGGGCGCTCGCCGCCGGGGACGCCGAGGTGGCCCGCGAGCGGCTGCCGCACCTGTGCGGGCGCGATCCGCAGGCCCTGGACGAGCAGCAGATGGCCCGCGCCGTCGTGGAATCGGTCGCCGAGAACACCTCCGACGCGGTGGTCGGGGCCCTGGTGTGGGGCGCCGCCGCCGGCGTCCCGGGGCTGCTGGCCTTCCGCGCCGTGAACACCCTGGACGCGATGGTCGGCCACAAGTCGCCGCGCTACCTGCGCTACGGCTGGGCCTCGGCCCGGCTCGACGACCTCGCGGGCTGGCCGGGCGCCCGGCTGACCGCCCTGGCCGCCGTACTGGCCGGTCCCGACCGGCGGGGAGCCGTACGGGCCTGGCGGGCGGACGCCGCCGCACACCCGAGCCCGAACGCCGGCCCCGTGGAGGCCTCGTTCGCCGGGGCCCTCGGCGTGCGGCTGGGGGGCACCCTGGCGTACGGGGGGCGGGTCGAGCACCGGGCCGTGCTGAACGGCGGGGCGGGGCGGCCGGTGCAGGTCGCGGACATCGAACGCGCGGTGCGGCTGTCGCGTCAGGTGACGTGGCTGGCACTGGGGGCGTGTGTGGCACTGCGCTGTGCGGTGTCGTACGGCATACGGAAGGGACGCGGATGAGCGGCGGGAAGCTCGGCGGGGGACTCCTCGTCGCGGGCACCACATCGGACGCGGGCAAGAGCGTGGTCACGGCGGGCATCTGCCGCTGGCTGGCCCGGCAGGGCGTGAAGGTGGCGCCGTTCAAGGCGCAGAACATGTCGCTGAACTCGTTCGTGACGCGCGAGGGCGCCGAGATCGGGCGCGCGCAGGCGATGCAGGCCCAGGCGGCGCGCGTGGAGCCGACGGCGCTGATGAACCCGGTGCTGCTCAAACCCGGCAGCGACCGCAGCAGCCAGGTGGTGCTGCTGGGCAAGCCGGTGGGCGAGATGAGTGCGCGCGGCTACCACGGGGGGCGGCAGGAACAGCTTCTCGGCGTCGTCACGGACTGTCTGGAGCAGCTGCGGGGCACGTATGACGCCGTGATCTGCGAGGGGGCGGGCAGTCCGGCCGAGATCAACCTGCGCCGGACCGACATCGTGAACATGGGCATCGCGCGGGCCGCGCGGTTCCCGGTGGTCGTGGTCGGGGACATCGACCGCGGCGGGGTCTTCGCCTCGTTCTTCGGGACGACGGCGCTGCTGTCGCCGGAGGACCAGTCGCTGATCGCCGGATACATGGTCAACAAGTTCCGCGGCGACGTGTCGCTGCTGGAGCCCGGCATGGAGATGCTGCGCTCCCTGACCGGGCGCGGGACGTACGGCGTCCTCCCGTTCCGGCACGGCCTGGGCATCGACGAGGAGGACGGACTCCGGGTCTCCCTGCGGGGCGCGGTGCGCGAGTCGGTCGTGGCCCCGCCGGTCGGCGAGGACGTGCTGCGGGTCGCGGTGTGCGCGGTGCCGCTGATGTCGAACTTCACGGACGTCGACGCGCTGGCGGCGGAGCCGGGCGTGGTGGTGCGGTTCGTGGACCGGGCCGAGGAACTGGCCGACGCGGACCTCGTGGTGGTGCCGGGCACCCGCGGCACGGTGAAGGCCCTGGAGTGGCTGCGCGAGCGCGGCCTCGCGGACGCGCTGCTGCGGCGGGCCGCGGAGGGCCGGCCGGTACTGGGCGTCTGCGGCGGCTACCAGGTGCTCGGCGAGCACATCGAGGACGAGGTCGAATCGCGGGCGGGCTCGGTGGACGGGCTGGGCCTGCTGCCGGTGCGGATCCGCTTCGAGCGGGAGAAGACCCTGGCCCGGCCTTCCGGGACCGCGCTCGGCGAGGAGGTCGACGGGTACGAGATCCACCACGGGGTGGCCGAGGTCCTGGGTGGGGAGACGTTCATCTCTGATGGCGATGGACGCAGTCTGGAAGGCTGCCGGGTCGGCTCGGTGTGGGGCACCCACTGGCACGGCTCGCTGGAGTCGGACGGCTTCCGGCGGGCGTTCCTGCGCGAGGTGGCTTCGGCCGCGGGCCGCCGCTTCGTCCCGTCCCCCGACACGTCCTTCTCCTCCCTCCGGGAGGAGCAGCTGGACCTGCTGGGCGACCTGATCGCCGAGCACGCGGACACCGGTGCCCTGCTCCGTCTGATCGAGGACGGCGCCCCCGCGGGCCTCCCGTTCCTCCCCCCGGGCGCGCCGTGACGGCGGCGGCCCCCGTTCGCAACGGCCCGCGCCCGCATATCCGTACCCGCACAGAGAGAGGCATCGCATGAGCACGCCCTACCCGTTCACCGCAGTGGTCGGCCAGACCGACCTGCGGCTGGCGCTCCTGCTCAACGCCGTGAGCCCGGCGGTCGGCGGCGTGCTCGTGCGCGGCGAGAAGGGGACCGCGAAGTCCACCGCCGTCCGCGCGCTGTCCGCGCTGCTGCCGCAGGTCGACGTCATCCCCGGCTGCCGTTTCTCCTGCGCTCCCGCCGCCCCCGACCCGGCCTGTCCGGACGGCCCGCACGAACCCGGCCCCGGGGCCGCCCGGCCCGCGCGCATGGTCGAGCTGCCCGTCGGCGCCTCCGAGGACCGGCTCGTCGGCGCCCTCGACATCGAACGGGCCCTCTCGGAGGGCGTGAAGGCCTTCGAGCCCGGCCTGCTCGCCGACGCGCACCGCGGGATCCTGTACGTCGACGAGGTCAACCTCCTCCACGACCACCTCATCGACCTCCTCCTCGACGCCGCGGCGATGGGCGCCTCCTACGTCGAGCGCGAGGGCGTCTCCGTACGCCACGCCGCGCGCTTCCTGCTCGTCGGCACCATGAACCCCGAGGAGGGCGAGCTCCGCCCGCAGCTCCTCGACCGGTTCGGGCTCACCGTCGAGGTGGCGGCCTCCCGCGAGCCCGCCCAGCGCGTCGAGGTGGTGCGCCGCCGGCTCGCGTACGAGGACGACCCGGCCGCCTTCGCCACCCGCTGGGCCGGTGACGAGCAGGACGTCCGCGCCCGGGTCGTGGCCGCCCGCGCCCTGCTCCCCCAGGTCCGCCTGGGCGACGCCTCCCTGCTCCAGATCGCCGCGACCTGCGCCGGCTTCGAGGTCGACGGCATGCGCGCCGACATCGTGATGGCCCGCACCGCGACCGCGCTGGCCGCCTGGGCCGGGCGGAGCGACGTCCGCAAGGAGGACGTGCGGCAGGCCGCCCTGCTGGCGCTCCCGCACCGGCGCCGCCGCAACCCCTTCGACGCGCCGGGCCTCGACGAGGACAAGCTCGACGAGATCCTGGACCGGTTCCCCGACGAGGAGCCGGAGAACGAGCCCGACCCGGAACCGGAGGGCCCGGACGACGGCGGCCCGGACGACGGCGGTCCGCAGGACGGCGGCCCGGACGACGGGGGCGGCGGGGTCCCCCCGCAGGGCGGACCCGAGGCGCCCGAGGCCCCGGAGGCTCCCGGGGCACAGGACGACCCGGCCCCGTCGGCCCCCGACGCGCCGGAGGCCCCCGAGCGCCAGCCCGCCTCCCAGGACGGCACCCCGCCCGAGCAGGCCGCGGTACGGGCCGCCGAGCCGTTCCGGACCAAGATGCTCAGCGTGCCCGGTCTCGGCGAGGGCGCGTCCGGGCGGCGTTCGCGCGCCCGCACCGCGCACGGCCGGACCACCGGCGCCCAGCGCCCCCGCGGCCACCTGACGAAGCTGCACCTCGCCGCGACCGTCCAGGCCGCCGCCCCGCACCAGAAGGCGCGCGGGCGCACCGGGCGCGGGCTCGTCGTCCGCAAGGACGACCTGCGCCAGGCCACGCGGGAGGGCCGCGAGGGCAACCTGGTCCTGTTCGTGGTCGACGCCTCCGGCTCGATGGCGGCCCGGCAGCGCATGAGCGCGGTCAAGGGCGCGGTGCTCTCGCTGCTGCTGGACGCCTACCAGCGCCGGGACAAGGTCGGTCTGATCACCTTCCGGGGCGCCTCCGCCGAGCTCGCGCTGCCGCCCACCTCCTCGGTGGACGCGGCCGCGGCCCGGCTCGAACAGCTGCCGACGGGCGGGCGCACCCCGCTCGCCGCGGGCCTGCTCAAGGCCCACGAGGTGCTGCGGATCGAGCGGCTGCGCGATCCCAGCCGCCGCCCGCTGCTCGTGGTCGTCACCGACGGGCGGGCCACTTCAGCCGGTTCGACGGGTTCGAGTGCATCCGCCGGTTCCGCCGGCGGGGACCCGCGCGAGCTCGCGGGCCGCAGCGCCCGGCTGCTCCAGGCCGAGGGCGTCGCGTCGGTGGTCGTGGACTGCGAGTCGGGGCCGGTGCGGCTGGGGCTGGCCGGCGTACTGGCCGGCGACCTCGGCGGGCCCGCCGTCACGCTCGACGGGCTGCGGGCCGACTCGCTGGCCGGGCTCGTGAAGAACGTACGTACGTCAGTGACCTCTCAGTCATCCCACACCACCAGGAGGGCCGCGTAATGCCGCAGGGACAGCCGACCGTCGTTCCGGACGACGGACTCACGACGCGCCAGCGCCGCAACCGCCCGCTCGTCTTCGTCCACACCGGCCCGGGCAAGGGCAAGTCGACGGCGGCCTTCGGGCTGGCGCTGCGCGCCTGGAACCAGGGCTGGCCGATCGGGGTGTTCCAGTTCGTCAAGTCGGCGAAGTGGAAGGTCGGCGAGGAGAACGCGCTCAAGGTGCTCGGCGCCTCCGGCGAGGGCGGCCCGGTCGTCTGGCACAAGATGGGCGAGGGCTGGTCCTGGGTCCAGCGGGACGCGCAGCTCGACAACGAGCAGGCGGCCAAGGAGGGCTGGGAGCAGGTCAAGCGCGACCTGGCCGCGGAGACGCACAAGCTGTACGTGCTGGACGAGTTCGCGTACCCGATGCACTGGGGCTGGATCGACGTCGACGAGGTCATCGAGGTGCTGCGGAACCGGCCCGGCACCCAGCACGTGGTGATCACGGGGCGCAACGCGCCGGAGAAGCTGGTGGAGTTCGCGGACCTGGTCACGGAGATGACCAAGGTCAAGCACCCGATGGACGCCGGCCAGAAGGGCCAGAAGGGCATCGAGTGGTGACTTCGCTCCACATCCCCCGGCTGGTCATTGCCGCGCCGTCCTCCGGCAGCGGCAAGACCACCGTCGCCACGGGCCTGATGGCGGCCTTCTCGGAACGCGGCCTCGCCGTGTCCCCGCACAAGGCCGGGCCCGATTACATCGACCCCGGCTACCACGCGCTGGCCACGGGCCGGCCGGGGCGCAACCTGGACGCGTTCCTGTGCGGACCAGAGCTGGTCGCCCCGCTGTTCGCGCACGGGGCGGCGGGGTGCGATCTCGCGATCGTCGAGGGCGTGATGGGCCTGTACGACGGGGCCGCGGGGCGGGGCGAGCTGGCGTCGACGGCGCAGGTGGCGAAGCTGCTGCGGGCGCCGGTGGTGCTGGTGGTCGACGCCTCGTCGCAGTCGCGTTCGGTGGCGGCGCTGGTGCACGGTTTCGCGTCGTTCGACCCGCAGGTGCGGCTGGGCGGCGTGATCCTGAACAAGGTCGGGTCCGACCGGCACGAGGCGATGCTGCGGGAGGCTCTGGAGGAGGCCGGGATGCCGGTGCTCGGCGTCCTGCGGCGGGCCCCGCAGGTCGCCGCGCCGTCGCGGCACCTGGGCCTGGTCCCGGTCGCCGAGCGGCGCACCGATGCCCTGTCCTCGGTCGCCGCCCTGGCGGACCAGGTCCGGGCGGGTTGCGATCTGGAGGCCCTGATGGCCCTGGCCCGGACGGCGCCGCCGCTGGCCTGCGAAGCCTGGTCGCCGGAACGGGCCCTGTTCAGCGAAGCCGGGCGGAATCCGGCCCCGCCGGCGTTCGGGGCGCGGGGGCTCGAGGGCGGCGGCGCCGCACCCGTCATCGCCGTCGCGGGCGGGCCGGCGTTCACGTTCTCGTACGCCGAGCACGCCGAGCTGCTCACCGCAGCCGGAGCGCAGGTCGTCACCTTCGACCCGCTCAGGGACGAGGCCCTGCCCGACGCGACCACGGGCCTGGTGATCGGCGGCGGGTTCCCCGAGGTGTACGCCCCCGAGCTCGCGGCCAACGCGCCGCTCCGCGAGGCCGTCGCGGGCTTCGCCGCGGCCGGCGGGCCCGTCGCCGCCGAGTGCGCCGGGCTGCTGTACCTCGCCCGCTCCCTGGACGGCAAGCCCATGTGCGGGGTGCTCGACGCCGACGCGCGCATGTCGGAGCGGCTGACCCTCGGCTACCGCGAGGCCGTCGCGGTGTCGGACAGCGCCCTCGCCGCCACCGGCACCCGGCTGCGCGGCCACGAGTTCCACCGCACGGTGATCGAGCCCGGTGCCGGCGCCGCCCCCGCCTGGGGGTTCACGCATCCCGAACGCCGGGTCGAGGGCTTCGTCCAGCGGGGTGTGCACGCCAGCTACCTGCACACGCACTGGGCGGCGGAGCCCTCCGTGGCCCTGCGGTTCGCGGAAGCCGCGGCGCGGGCCAGGTGAGTTCAGTCCGCGAGGCCCACCACCAGCCAGATCCCGGCCACCCCGCCCACCGTGCACATCAGCGTGGACAGGGCGGGGTGCTTGTGGTGCGCCTCCGGCAGGATCTCGGCGGCCGCCAGGTACAGCAGGGCTCCGCCGAAGAAGCCGAGGTACGCCCCCAGCGGTTCCTCCGGAAGGGTGAACAGCAGAGTGGACGCCGCGCCCAGCACCGGGGCCACCGCGTCCGCGAAGAGCATCATCAGCGCCTTGCGGCGGGCGTTCCCGTACAGCCGGGTGAGCGTGTACGTGTTGAAGCCGTCGGCGAAGTCGTGCGTGATGACGGCCAGCGACACGGCCACGCCCATCCCGCCGCCGACCTGGAAGGCCGCGCCCAGGGCCACGCCGTCGGCGAAGCTGTGGCCGACCATCGCCGAGGCCGCCGTCAGCCCGACCTCGGGGACGCGGCCCCCGTTCTCGGCGCCGTGCGCGGCCTGCCGTACCGCCAGCAGGCGTTCCACGACGTGCGCGATCAGGAACCCGGCCACGAAGAGCAGCAGGGCGAGCGGGACGCCGAACACCTTGCGGCCGGCCGCGTGCAGCGACTCCGGCAGCAGGTCGAGGCCGACGACGCCGAGCATCAGCCCGCCGGCCAGGCCCAGCACGAGGTGGCGGCGGTCGGTGACGCGCTGCGCCGTCCACCCGCCCGCCAGGGTCATCAGGAACGCGCCCAGCGCCACGATCACGGCCATGTGCCCCTGAATACCGACTCCTCGCCCCGTACGCACGTGTGCGCGCGGGCGGCGGGGCACGAACCATTGACGACTACGGAGGGGGCATGAGCCCGGTGGGCGACTACGCGACGCAGCTGGTGGTCGGGGTCGGCGGACGCGCGGGGGTGTCCGTGGCGGAGGTCTGCGCCCTCGTCGAGGAGACGCTGCGGGGCGCCGGGCTGACCGCCGGGGCGGTGAAGGCGCTGGCCACGGTGGAGTCGAAGGCGGGCGAGGCGGGGATCACGGGCGCGGCGGAACGTTTCGGCGTACCCCTGCTCAGCTATCCCGCCGAGGAGTTGGCCGCGATCCCCGTACCGCACCCCTCCGACGCGGTGCGCGATGTGGCCGGTACCTCCTCGGTGGCGGAGGCCGCGGCGCTCGCGGGCGGCGGGGAGCTGCTGGTGCCGAAGCGCCGGTCGGTGGCGGCGACCTGCGCCGTGGCCACGGCGCAGGCGCACGACCTGCGCCATCACGGGGACGCGGAGGTGCGCGGCAACGGCGGAGCGCTGGTGGACCTCGCGGTCAACGTACGGGCGCACACCCCGCCGGACTGGCTCAAGCAGCGCATCGCGGCTTCGCTCGACGCCCTCGCCGCGTATCCCGACGGGCGGGCGGCCCGCGCGGCGGTGGCGGCCCGGCACGGGCTGGCGGCCGATCGGGTGCTGTTGACGGCGGGGGCCGCGGAGGCGTTCGTACTGATCGCGCGGGCCCTGGGCGCGCAGCGGCCGGTGGTGGTGCACCCGCAGTTCACGGAGCCGGAGGCGGCGCTGCGCGACGCGGGGCACACGGTGGAGCGGGTGGTGCTGCGGGCGGCGGACGGGTTCCGGCTGGACCCGGAGGCGGTGCCCGGGGACGCGGACCTGGTGGTGGTCGGCAATCCGACCAACCCGACGTCGGTCCTGCACCCGGCGGCGGTGCTGACGGCGCTGGCCCGGCCGGGCCGGATCCTGGTCGTGGACGAGGCGTTCATGGACGCGGTACCGGGTGAGCGGGAGGCGCTGGCCGGGCGGACGGACGTGCCGGGTCTGGTGGTGCTGCGGAGCCTGACCAAGACGTGGGGGCTGGCGGGGCTGCGGATCGGCTACGTGCTGGCCGAGCCGCAGGTGATCGCGAAGCTGGCGGCGGCGCAGCCGCTGTGGCCGGTGTCGACGCCGGCCCTGGTGGCGGCGGAGGCCTGTGTGACCCCGGCGGCGCTGGCGGAGGCGGAGGACGCGGCCCGGCAGATGGCGGTGGACCGGGCGCATCTGCTGGCGGGGCTCGCGGAGTTCGAGGAGATCACCGTGTCGGGGGTGGCGGAGGGGCCGTTCGTCCTGATCCAGGTGGCGGGCGGCGCGGAGATCCGCACCCGGCTGCGCGCCCTGGGCTTCGCGGTCCGCCGCGGGGACACCTTCCCGGGCCTGGACCAGTCCTGGCTCCGGCTGGCGGTCCGCGACCGGGCCACGACGGGCCGCCTCCTCCAGGCCCTGGACCACGCCCTGGCGCTGACGGCCCGCTGACGGCCCGCAGGTCAGGGGTGTGGGCCGCCCCCACCTGCGGCGGGCGGCCCACACCCCTGACCTGCGGCGCCGAGGCTATCCGGACGCTCCGGCTCCGTTGGCGGGGCGGCCGGAGGTAGGCGATGATCTCGGCATCTGCAGGGAAGCCCCGGGGGGACCGGAATGAAGAAGACAGCCAGCACGGCTTTGGCCGTGGCCGCCGTGGCGGCCATAGCCGGCGGGATCCTCGCCCTGCCGGGCCTGCTCGACCACGGCAAGGACGCCGGGGAGCAGCAGCTCCGGGCCAAGCCCGGCCAGGGCAAGACGGGCCAGGGCAAGGCGAGCCCCGCGGCGCCCGCCGGCGCCAAGCCGTTCACGCTGGTCGCGACCGGCGACATCATCCCGTACCCGTCGATCGTCCAGCGGGCCGCGGACGATGCCCGGGGCAGCGGCGAGAGCCACGACTTCCGGAAGATACTCGCGGGGGTCAAGCCCCTGGTGGCCGCCGCCGACCTGGCGATATGCCACCACGAGATACCGTACGGCCGGCCCGGCGGCCCCTACACCGGATATCCCGCCTTCAAGGCCCCGCACCAGCTGGCCGACGCCCTGAAGGACGCCGGGTACGACAGCTGCTCGACCGGCTCGAACCACACCCTGGACGACGGCTACGACGGTCTCGTCCGCACCCTGGAGCACCTCGACCGGGTCGGTATCAAGCACGTCGGCTCGGCCCGCAGCGCCGATGAGGCCAAGGCCCCGGCGGTGCTCTCCGCCGGCGGCGCCAAGGTCGCCCAGCTGGACTACACGTACGGGACGAACGGCATCCCGCTGCCGGCCGGCAAGCCCTGGTCCGTCAACCTGATCGACCAGAACCGGATCGTCGCCGACGCCCGCGCGGCCCGGGCGGCCGGCGCGCACGTCGTCGTCCTCAGCGTCCACTGGGGCACCGAGTGGCAGACGGCGCCCGACCAGCAGCAGCGAGATCTGGCGCAGGCGCTGACCGCCTCGCGCGGCCCGGACGGGCTCCCCGACATCGACCTGATCATCGGGACGCACAACCACGTGCCGCAGCCGTACGAGAAGATCAACGGCACGTGGGTCGTCTTCGGCATGGGCGACCAGATCGCCAGCTTCTACGAGGCCGACAAGGCCCGGGGCAACATGTCCTCGATCCCGCGCTTCACGTTCACCCCGTCGGCCGCCCACCCCGGCCGCTGGGACGTGACCAAGGCCGAGTACCTCACGCAGTACTCGGACATGAACCCGCCGTTCCGCGTCGTCTGCACGTCCTGCGCCGCCTCCGACCCGGGGCTCGGGGCCGCCGCGAAGTCCGCGTACGCCGCCGTCGACAAGCAGGTCAGTGAGGCGGTGCTGGCGCGCGGAGCGGACAAGCAGGGCCTGGAGCGCGCCACCCGCTGAGCGCTCCCGGCGGGACCGTCTCCCGCGCGGGGCGGCGAGGTCACGAGGTGCGGCCGCGCCGGGTCACGACCAGTGCTGCCGCCCCGATGCCGAGCAGGACCAGCGCACCGCCCGCGACGTACGGGGTCACCGAACCGCCGCCGGTCTCCGCCAGGTTGGCCTCGGTGGTGATGCCGGCGCCGGTGCCGGAGGCCGCCGTCTGCGCCTTGACGTCGGTCTTCGCCGAGGGCTCGGGGGCCGGCGCCCCGGCCGGGGATTCGCAGTGCGCCTCGGCGAGCACGATCTCGCCCTCGACCTGGGCCACGTTCAGGTCCAGCGGGTTCACGGACACCTTCAGCCGGAGCGCGGCCGCGGCGGCGGTGGTGGAGGTGGTCTGGGTACCGGAGAGCTCCAGGCTGACCATGCCGACCTTGGGGATCTCGACCTTGGTCGGGCCTCCGGCCGAGAGGGTGACCTTCTTGCCGAGCACGGTGACCGACCCCAGCACGTTCGAGCCGGCCACGGGCTTCTTGCCCGCCTCGCACACGGCCTTGGAGGTGACCTTCTCCACCTGGATCAGGGAGAGCGCCGGCAGCCCCGGCACGTGCACCTTGGCGTGGGCCAGGCTGGCCTCCGCCTCGGCGCGGTTCTTGTCGGCGGTGGCCTTGGAGGTGGCCACGTCGGCGCTCAGCACGCTCACCGGCTGCCCTCCCTCGACCCCGTCCAGGGTCACGGAGAGTGCGGTCTTCTGTGCCGTCGCGGGGGCGCTGACCTCGTTGAGGGTGGTCGTCAGCGGCAGGTGGACGGTCTTGTCGAGCAGGCCCACGTCGAGGCCGGCGCGCAGGACGACCGCGCCGGCCTTGCCCTCGCCCCCACCCGTGGAGCCGCCGCCTCCGGTGGCGAGGGCGGGCGGGGCGGTGAGCAGGGCGACCGCTCCCGTGGCGATCAGGACGGCTGCGGGCATGCGGAAGGCGTTGCTGTTCAAGGTGGTGGAACCCCCGGGGAGATGGGAGCCGTCGCGCCGCCAATGGGGGACATCGCGCGCCGACGGCCTCTAACCCTGGGAATTTTTACGCACGGAGAGTGAAGGGGCGGCAACCTGACGCGAGTTCACCCCAATGGGTGGTTTTCATGCATGTATTCGATTAATTGCGCATCACGAGGAACGGGAGTTCTTTTCCGCCACACTTCCGCGGGGAATGCGCCGACGCCGGTGCCCCGTGCGGCCGTTCATAACGACCGCCGGGGCACCGGCGTCACGCGACACGTCAACCCGCCCGCCTACCGGCCCGTCAACCGTGCGCCAACCGCGCCCTCAGGCCCGGACCTTGCCGTTCACGACCACGCGCCGCGGCTGCGCCAGCGCCCGTACGTCGGCCCGCGGGTCGACGTCGTAGACCACCAGGTCCGCCGGCGCCCCCTCGGACAGGCCCGGCCTGCCGAGCCACTCGCGCGCCGCCCACGTCGTCGCCGAGAGCGCCTCCAGGGCCGGGATCCCGGCCCGCACCAGCTCCGCGACCTCGGCCGCGACCAGGCCGTGCGGCAGGGAACCCCCCGCGTCGGTGCCGACGTACACGCCGATGCCCGCGTCGTAGGCGGCCCGGACGGTGTCGTACCGGCGCTCGTGCAACCGCCTCATGTGCGCCGACCAGCGAGGGAACTTGGCGTCGCCGCCCGCCGCCATCTTCGGGAACGTCGCGATGTTCACGAGGGTCGGGACGATCGCCACCCCGCGCTCCGCGAACAGCGGGATGGTGTCCTCCGTGAGTCCGGTGGCGTGCTCGACGCAGTCGATGCCCGCCTCGACCAGGTCCCGCAGCGAGTCCTCCGCGAAGCAGTGCGCAGTGACGCGCGCGCCGAGCCGGTGCGCCTCGGCGATGGCCGCCTCGACCTCGGCCCGCGGCCAGCAGGGCGCCAGGTCCCCGACCTCGCGGTCGATCCAGTCCCCCACCAGCTTGACCCAGCCGTCGCCGCGCCGCGCCTCGCGGCCCACGTACGCGACGAGGTCGGCCGGCTCGATCTCGTGGGCGAAGTTGCGGATGTAGCGGCGCGGGCGGGCGATGTGGCGGCCGGCCCGGATGATCTTCGGCAGGTCCTCGCGGTCGTCGATCCAGCGGGTGTCGGAGGGGGATCCGGCGTCGCGGATGAGCAGGGTGCCGGCGTCGCGGTCGGTCAGCGCCTGGCGTTCGGCGGTCTCCGCGTCGACCGGGCCGTGGGCGTCGAGCCCCACGTGGCAGTGTGCGTCGACCAGGCCGGGCAGGGCCCAGCCGGACACCGTCGTGATCTCGCGGGCCCCGCGCGGGCGTTCGTACGAGATCCGGCCGCCGACCACCCAGAGCTCGTCGCGCGCGTCGTCGGGTCCGACGAGCACACGCCCCTTCACATGCAGCACGTCATCGGTCATGTTCCGCACTGTACGTGCGGTCTCGGTACGCTCGTGCGGGTAGCCCCCGGACGCAGCGGACGAAGAGAGAGCACCACCGTGACCCACCCCCTGCTGGACCTCCCGCCGCTCACGGCGGAGCACTTCGCGTCGATCGAGCAGGGGGTCGCGGACCTCCTCTCCACCCGGCACGAAGTGGTGATCACGCAGGGCGAGGCGCTGCTGCCGCTGGAGGGGTGCATCCGGTCGGGTGCGCGGCCCGGTTCGACGGCGCTGAACGTGGTGACCGGCCCGTACGGGAACACCTTCGGCAACTGGCTGCGCGACTGCGGGGCGGGCGTGGTGGACCTGGCGGTGCCGTTCGACACGGCGGTGACGGCCGAGCAGGTGGCCCGGGCGCTGGCCGAGCACCCGCGGATCGACTTCGTCTCTCTGGTCCACGCGGAGGCGGCGACCGGGAACACCAACCCGGTGGCGGAGATCGGCGAGGTGGTACGGGCCCACGGGGCGCTGTTCATGCTGGACGCGGTGGCGTCGGTGGGCGCGGAGCCGCTGCTGCCGGACGCGTGGGGCGTGGACCTGTGCGTGATCGGCGCCCAGAAGGCGATGGGCGGCCCGGCGGGGGTCTCGGCGGTGTCGGTGTCGGAGCGCGCGTGGACCCGGTTCGCGCAGAACCCGGCCGCCCCGCGCCGCTCGTACCTCTCCCTGCTGGACTGGAAGGAGCGCTGGATCGACGCGGGCCGCACGGCGCTGCCGCACGCCCCGGCGCAGCTGGAGATGCTGGCGCTGGAGGCCTGCCTGGACCGGATCGCGACCGAGGGGCTGTCGGCGGTGATGGCCCGGCACTCCGCCGCCGCCGCGGCGACCCGCGCGGGCGCGCAGCCGCTGGGCCTCGCCCCGTACGTCACCCGTCCCGAGGAGGCGGCTCCGGTGGCCACCACGCTCCGGGTGCCGGAGGCCTCCCTGGTCGCGTCGAAGGCGCTGGCCGCCGCCCCCGCGGCCCCCGTGACGGCGGCCGGGGACATGATCCGCGTCAACCACTACGGCCGGGCGGCGTCCTTGGAGGCCGTCCTCACGTCCCTGACGGCCCTGGCCACGGCCCTCGGAACGGATCCCGCCGATGCCCTGGCCGCCGCGGAAGCCGCCTGGTCGGAAACCCTGCACTGACCGGGTGGCCCGGGGCCGGAGCCCCGGGCCACCCGGTGCGGGCCGGGCCACCCGGTGCGGCCTCGGTCAGGCCTGGGGGGCCGGGCAGGCGCCTTCCGGGGTGCAGGCCTCGGCTCCGGCGGCGGGCTCGGGGACCTCGCGGCCGGCCCAGGCCTGTTCCAGGGCCTGGGTGAAGACCTCGGCGGGCTGGCCGCCGGAGATCCCGTAGCGGCGGTCGAGGACGAAGAACGGCACGGCGTTGGCGCCGAGTTCCGCCGCCTCGCGCTCGTCCGCCCGCACCTCGGCGGCGTAAGCGGTGTCGTCCGCGAGGACCGTACGGGCCTCGGCCTCGTCCAGGCCCGCCTCGACCGCCAGGGCGACCAGCACCTCGGCGTCGAACACCGAGCGCTCCTCCGCGAAGTTCGCCCGGTAGGCGAGGTCGAGCAGCTCCTCCTGGCGGCCGCGGGCGGCGGCCAGGTGCAGCAGGCGGTGGATGTCGAAGGTGTTGCCGTGGTCGCGGCCGTCGGTGCGGTACGTCAGTCCCTCCGCCCGCGCGCTCGCGGCGACGTGCTCCTCCATGCCGCGCGCCTCGTCGAGGGTGCGGCCGTACTTCTTGGCGAGCATCTCCAGGACGGGCGCCGTCGTGCCCTTGGGGCTGTTCGGGTCGAGCTCGAAGGACCGGAAGACGACCTCCACCTCGTCGCGGTGCGCGAACTCGGCCAGCCCCTTCGTGAACCGGGCCTTGCCGATGTAGCACCAGGGGCAGGCGATGTCGCTCCAGATCTCGACGCGCATGATCCTTTATCTCTCCTTGTTCCGGGATGGGACGGTTTCGGCTTCAACCACCTGTCGGGGCGTCGCATTCCCCGGACCCGACGCTGAGCCACAGCGTGAGGTGCGAGCCGGACCGCTCCGCGCCCGCCGCCGGATCCGGATGCCAGCCCTGGCGGGCGTAGAAGGCCTGGGCCCGCAGGTTGTGTTCGTAGACCTCCAAGCGGACCCGGCCGATCCCGGCCCGCCGCCACGCGTCGACGCAGGCGGCGTGCAGGGCGGCCCCGGTGCCCCGACGCCAGTGGACCGGGTCCACGTGCAGCTGGGTGAGGGTGGTCTCGCCGTCCGTCGTCCGGAAGGCGGCGACCCCCGTGAGCTCCCCGTCCTGCTCCGCGCACAGCACCCCGCCCTCGCCCGCGGCCCGGGCGACCGCCAGCGACCAGCCCTCGCGCGTCCGCGCGAGTTCGGCTTCACCCGCGTAGGCGTCCTCGGGGATGCGGCCGCGGTAGTAGGTGGCCCGGGCCCGGGTGTGGAGGGCCGCTATGGCATCGAGATCTGCGGGTAGCGCGGTTCTGATCATGGGAAAGGGAACGCGCCGGGAGCCATGTCGGTTCCCGGCGCGTCGTGGAGCGGGCGGCGCGGCTACTTCTTCAGCCACGCCTCCATCATCTTCTGGGCGATGGGGGCGGCGAGCTTGCCGCCGCCGATCTCGGAGCGGTCGGTGTCCGAGTTCTCGATCACCACGGCAACGGCGATCTGCTTGCCGCCGAGCTTGCCGTACGAGGTGAACCAGGCCAGCGGCGGCAGGCTGTTGTTCACGCCGCGCTGCGCGGTACCGGTCTTGCCGCCCACCTCGGCGCCCGCCACCTGCGCGGGCTTGCCGCCGCCCTCGGTGGCGACCGTCCGCATGGCGTCCTGGAGCATCGAGGCGGTCTTGGCCTTCATGACCTGATCGGACTTCGGGTCCTTGAAGCTCTCCAGCACGTTGCCGTTCGCGTCGGTGACCTCGGAGACCGAGTGCGGGGCGACGAGCTTGCCGCCGTTCTCGATCGCGGCGGTCACCATCGCCATCTGGAGCGGGGTGGCCTGCACGTCGAACTGGCCGATACCCGTCTGTGCGACCTGGTCGACGGACATCTTGTTCGTCGGGTACTTGCTCGCCGGGCGGGCGGTGACGGGCGTCGCGGTCTCGGTGTTGAAGCCGAGCTTCTCGGCCATCGCCCGCATCTTGTCCTGGCCGAGCTGGTGCGCCAGCTCCGCGAAGACGTTGTTGCAGGACAGCCGCAGCGCGGTGCGCGCCGAGACGTTGTTGCAGGCGGCGGAGCCCGCCTCGCTGGGCAGCTGGGTCCGGGTCCCGGGGATCGTGTACGGGTCCGGGGTGCCGGTCGGCGCGTCGAGGTTGGTGACCAGCCCGTTCTCGATGGCCGCCGCGAGGGTGACCAGCTTGAAGGTGGAGCCGGGCGCCTGCGGCTTGCGCAGGGCCACGTTCTCCAGGGCCTTGCCCTTGTCCTCGATCAGCTTCTCCCAGGCCGCCTTGTCGTTGGCGCCGGCGATGCTGCCCGGGTCGAAGGAGGGGTTGTTCACGATCGCGAGGATCTCGCCGGTCGCCGGGTCGATGGCGACGGCGGAGCCCTGCTTGCCCTGGAGCGCGTCGTACGCGGCCTTCTGCACGTCCTTGTCGACGGTGGTTAGCACGTTGCCCGGCGCGGCCCGCTTGTTGGTGAGCATGTCCATCACCGTCTTGAGCCGGTCGTCGGACCCGTTGAGGATCTTCTTGTAGACGCCCTCCAGCATGCTCGTACCGAAGGCCTGGGAGCTGTAGCCGGTGAGCGGCGCGTAGAGCGGGCCGTCGACGTACGTGCGCTTGTAGCCGAAGTCCTTTCCGTCCGTCTTCACCGAGCCGGTGATCGCCTCCCCGCCCACGATGATGTTGCCCAGCGGGTTCTCGTACTGCCCGATGAGGTTCCGCCGGTTGTTCTCGTTGTCCGCGAGGGCCTGGCCTTGGTAGGCCTGCACCCAGGTGACCCGCACCAAAAGGGCCAGCACCAGGAGCAGACAGAAGACCGACGCACGCCTGATCGTTTTGTTCATCCCCCAGAAGGACGTGCCAAGGCCCCCGAGCGTTCCGCTCTGCCCCGATTGTGGCCGGGTTCTCAGTCTTTCTTCATGAAGCCGCCCTCGTAGGCCGCGATGACCGCCTGGGTGCGGTCGCGGGACCCGGTCTTGGAGAGGACCGCGGCGACGTGGGTCTTGACCGTCTGCGGGCCGACGCCGAGGCGCTCGCTCATCTCGTGGTTGGACAGTCCGGTGGCCATCAGGCGCAGGACGTCGGCCTCCCGGCCGGTGAGCCGCGCCACCCAGGGGGCGGCGGAGCCCCGGCCGCCAGGCGCGTGGGACGCGGCCAGGGCGCGGACGGCGGCCGGGAAGAGCAGGCTGTCGCCGCGGGCGACGAGACGGACCGCGCCGATCAGCTCGTCGGGTTCGGCCCGCTTCAGGAGAAAACCGGCGGCGCCCGCGCGCAGCGCGTCGTAGACGTACGCGTCGTTCTCGAAGGTGGTGACGACCACGATCCGGGGCGGCTCTGCCAGGGTGGCGATGATCTGCTCGGTGGCCCGGATGCCGTCGATCTCGGGCATCCGGACGTCCATCAGCACCACGTCGGGGGCCAGGGAGCGGACCAGCGGGACGGCCTCGGCGCCCGTGGCCGCCTCGCCGACGACCTCCAGATCGGGTTCGGCTTCGAGGATGACGCGCAGCGCGGTGCGGACCATCCGCTCGTCGTCGGCGAGCACGATGCGCAGCGGCGTCCGGCGCGCGGCGGTCACCGGGAGCCTCCGCCGAGCGGGAGGACGGCCCGCAGCCGCCACTGCCCCCGGTACGGGCCGGCTTCGACGCGGCCGCCGAGCAGGGTGGCCCGCTCGGCGGCGCCGCGCAGCCCGCGCCCCCCGGTGGTACGGGGCTGCGGCCCGGCGGCCGGGCCCGGTGGGTTGGTCATGGTGATCTCCAGTTCACGAGGGGTGCCCGCTTCCGCGGCCCGTACGGCGATCCGCAGCTCGACGGGGCCCGTGCCGTGGCGCAGGGCGTTGCTCAGGGCCTCCTGGACGATCCGGTACGCCTCGCGGGAGGCGATCGCCGGAAGCTGTTCCCAGTTCCCGGCCGGTCCGGGGTCCTGGTGGGCGGTGACGGTGGTCCCGGCCGCCCGGGTGCGGGCCAGCAGCCCGTCGAGGTCGGCGGCGAGGGTCGGGGCGGGCGCGGCGTCGGCCCGGGCCGGGTCCGCGTCCCGCAGCAGGCCGAGCACGGCGTCGAGCTCGCCCACCGTCCGCCGCGTGGTGTCCTCGATGGCGGCCAGTGCCTCCCGTACGAACCCGGGGTCGCTGTCGAGCACCCGCCGGGCGGCGACCGCCTGGAGGGTGACGGCGCTGAGGGCGTGCCCGACCGCGTCGTGCAGCTCCCGGGCCAGCCGGTTGCGCACGGCCAGGTCGGCGGCCCGCTCCTCGGCCTCGGCCAGCCGGTCCGCCGCCGTCGGCCCGAGCAGCACGGGCGCCATCCGGGCCAGCAGCGCACCGGCCCCGGCGGAGCACAGGGCCAGCCCGCCCAGCAGCCCGATCCCGAGCAGCGGAGCGACGTACGGCGATGCGCCGGTGCCGAACCAGCCCGTCCCCCACTCGGCGGTCCGCAGCCCGCTCACGAACGGTAGAGCGATCAGCACCACCGCCATGGGCGGTACCGCGAGGCTCATCCCGCTGAGCACCGCGCCGACCCCCAGGTGCAGGGTCCACCAGGCCGAGGTCCGCCCCCGCGCCGCCCAGGACCGGGCCGGCCCCTCGGCCAGCCGCCCGTCCGGCACCCCGCACAGGGCCCGTACCGCGCCGGCCGACAGCGGCCGGACGAGTCCGAACACGGCGGTCGCGGCCACCAGCGGCAGGGACAGCCCGTACGAGGCGAGGGTCAGCGCAGTGGAGCCGAAGACGTTGCCCCGGCCGGACCAGACGCCGACCACCACCTGGGCGAGGAGGAAGTACGGCATCAGCAGGGCCCCGCCGAGGATCAGGTGCACCCAGCGCAGCCGGGCCCGCGCCCCCAGCACCAGGCCCGCACCGGCCCGCATCCCCGTCCCCATCCCCTCACCCCCCGGCATCCCCCGACC
>NZ_LGDB01000209.1:0-63023 GCF_001279655.1 Streptomyces sp. WM6372
GAACTTCTGCATGACAGGCTCCTGTTGGACTCACTCGATGTTTCCGATGAGGGAAAAGCTACGTAGCGTTCAAGAATCACGCAACGCCTTCGTTGCGCACTTCCTCCATCAGTGCAGGTCAAAGCCTAGATTTCGTTGCAATGGATATGCAGATAACGCAACGTCAGCCCATGGATCGTTGCATTGGATGGAGAGTGAACGCTCCGCGCGAGGCCCGGCGGCCGCGTCGGGCCGTCCGAAGACGGGGCGAGGCTGCACTCGTGGGGCGAACGGGCACACTCGTACCCATGCCGAACGCTCCGCGCCTCGCCTCAACCGATGAGATGCGAGCACACCTCGTCGAACAGTTGGACGCCGTCCTGCGCCGCCCGTCCGCGTACGGCGACCTCGACACTGCCGTCTGGTTCCTGATGGACCATCTGCTCGTCCTGGAACGGGACGCCGGAGCGTGGCAGAAGGAGCAGTCCCGGCTCGCCGAGTCCGGCGCCTGGTACGCGGACGGCGTCCAGGCGCCTTCGAGAAGCTGCTGCCGTCGGACCCGGCCCGCGACGCGCACACCGCCTCCGTCTACGCCGAGTTCGCCCACCGCCGCGGCTGGCTCACCCTCGGCCGCGCACTGTCGGAGACGGAGTACCGGGCCGTGCGGGACGCACTGCCCGGCTGGTGCGCGGTGGACCGGGAGTGGCGCGACGTTACGGCGGCGTTCGGCGAACCTTCCGTCGTCTTCGGCGGCCAGAACCCTCACACGAGCAAGGCCGTGGCCTACGCCACCGAGAAGCCGGAAGACCCCATGCTCGTCGTGCACCTCTGGAACGACCACGACTCCGGCCGCCCGCAGCCGGCCGTGCTCGCCGCCCGGGTCGGCGGCACACTGCTTCCGGAAGCGTTCACGTTCACCCCGCTGGGCCGGTCCCTCCGCGCATCGGGAGCCGGAACGGATGGACGGCCATCAGCGTTCCCGAGACGTTCCGTCCGGGTCAGCGGACCGGGCCGGCGCCTCGTCGTCCGTGAACGCGCGGTCGGCGGGCCGGTTCGGGGGGTGCGGACTCGGTGGGCCCGGGGGCGGGGCGGCGGGTGGTGCTCGCGGCCGCCAGGGCCGTGAAGGCCAGCATGACGGCGGCCGTGGCCAGGAAGCCGGCGGTGAGGGAGACCCCGGCGAAGTGGCCGACCAGGGGCATCAGCACGGTGGTGGCCACGCCGATGGACAGCATGCGCAGGCTGGCCATCTTCGCCTTCTCCCCGTCACCCGCGCGGTTCTGGAGGCTCGTCAGGAGCCAGGTGAGGGCCGAGAGGTTGGCGAAGCCGGCCGCGAGCAGGGCTGCCAGGTGGACCGCCGGCGCGGCGGACAGGCCCAGCGCCAGGGCCGCCGCGGCCTGGAGGGCGCACCACAGCGGCAGCAGCGCGGCCCGCTGGGTGTGGCGGGTGAAGAAGGAGGAGGCGATCATGCCGAGGGCGAAGACCGCCTCCAGCAGGGAGACGTACTGGCCCCGGCCGCCGTAGTGCTCCGCCACCAGCGGGACGACCAGGGTGCTCACGCAGGACTGGAAGACGAAGTCGGCGGCGCACAGCACGATCACGCCGAGGACGGCGAGGTCGCCGCGGTAGCGGTGGAACATGGCCCGCCAGTCGTGCAGGGCCAGCGGCAGCGCCGTACGCAGCACCCCGGCGGCCGGGCCGCGCGGCTCGGGGGCCGTCGCCGGCAGGCTGCGTACGAGGGCCGCGACGGCCAGCGCGACGGCGGTGTCGGCCAGCAGGGCGCCGGCCAGGGAGGTCCACAGGAGCAGCAGGCCGAGCAGGGCCATGCCGGTCAGCGCCCCCACCTGGACGGCCACGTTGATCAGGGCGTTGAGCCGGGCCCGGCGGGCGGGCGCGACGTGCCAGGCGGTGTACTTGAACAGGGCGGCGCGCTGGACGTTGTCCACGAAGGCCAGCAGGACGACGCCGGCGGCGATCAGCGCCACCGCGCCCGGCGGCCGGGTCAGCCCGGTCAGGGCGAGCCCGGCGACGGTGGCGGCGCGGGCGAGGCTGCACGCGGTGTGCACGCGCCGCGAGTCGAGGGCGTCGACGAGGGGCCCGGAGAAGGGCAGGACGCAGACGGCGGCGGCGCCCTGGAGGGTGAGGGCGAGCGCGAAGGCCTGCGGGCTGCCGGTGAGCTGGTACAGGAGCTGCCCGAGGGCGAGCAGGTAGACGCCCATGCCGATGCCCAGCAGGGCGAGGGAAGTCAGCAGGGTCGGGACGATCCGGTCGGGGGCAAGGCCGGGGGCGAGGCCGGCGGCGAGGCCGGCGGCGCGGCCGGGGGCGAGGCCGGCGGTGCGGTCGCGCGGCATCAGGCCTCCACCCGGCGGTCCACGACGGGGCGGATCTTGCCGCTGACCGGGTGGCGGGCGAGGGCGCCGGGGGCGTGGCATTCGACGTGGAAGTCGGCCGGGCCGGCGCCGTCCTCGTAGATCCGGGTGCCGGCGAGGAGCGGGAAGCGGTCGGCCAGGTGGGCGCGCAGGGCCTCGGGTCGCAGCGGGCGGGGGGACTCGGTGCGCAGGGTGAGGGTGTCGCGGCCGCCCTGCGAGGTGATCTCGGCCTGGAGCTCGGACACCCCGAACCCGGATACCGCGTCGAGGAGTTCTGCGTGCAGCAGGGCCGCGCCCATGAGGCGGACCACGCCGTCGGAGCGGCCGTGGTATTCGAGGGTGCGGCCGGAGATCCCGCAGGGGCAGTCGTGGTGGACGAAGCGGCCGCGGTCACCGATGCGGTAGCGGATCAGCGGGCCCTCGCCCTTCTGGAACGTGGTGGTCAGCAGCTCGCCCGCGGTGCCGTCGGGCAGGGGGCGGCCGTGCTCGTCGACGACCTCCAGGTAGTTGTAGTCGTCGTTGACGTGGTGGAGCATCCCGTCGAGGGCGGCGCACTGGTAGCCGAGCTGGGCCCCGTCGTTGGCGGCGAGGACGCTGGAGACGATGCGGGTGCCGAGGTGCTCGCGCAGCCAGGTGCGGTCGGCGCGGCCCATGGCCGTGCCGAGGTAGAGGACCTTCTCGATGCGCAGGAGGGGGTCCTGCCGGTACGCCTCGCGCAGCAGCGGGAGGATCATGGTCGGTACGCCGATGACGGCGTTGGCGCCGAAGCTGCGGGCGAGCATCAGGAGGGACTCGGGGGTGGCGGCCTGGGCGGTGGTGCAGCATTCGAGCGGCATCCGGCTGAACTCGGTGACGGTCGTGGTCAGTCCGCCGTAGAGGTCGCCGCCGAAGAGGGTGTTGACCAGGCGGTCGCCGGGCTCCAGCCCCATGGCGTAGAAGAGGGGGACGGCCTCGCGGACCATGTTGTCCCAGTCGGTGCGGGCGTAGACGATGTAGCGCGGCGTGCCGGTGGTGGAGCCGCTGCGCAGCACCTCGCCGGTGGGGCGGGCGCCGCTGGCGAAGCCGCGGCCGGCGGGCAGCGAGTGCGCGGCGAGGGCGGCCTTGTCGAGCACGGGCAGGCCGGGCAGGTCGTCCAGGGTGCGTACGGGCGGCAGGTCGCGGTAGTACGGGGACCTGCGGGCGCGGGCGGCGGTGTGGCGCAGCCGGGCGTCGAGGCGGCCGGTGCGGCGCGGGTCCTCGGCGGCGCGGGCGGCGGCGAGGGTGGTGCCGTACAGGCGGGTGCGGCGGCTGAGGGCGGCGGTCCAGGCGGAGCGGCAGTCTCCGCGCAGCACCCCGGCGGTGAACGCGTCCTGCCCGGGCAGCGGCCGCCCGGCCGGGAACCGCGTCTCCAGCGGGTCGGGTCCGGCGGTGCCGGGCGTGGCGTACAGGGCCGGGTCCCAGCCGGGGCTTCCGTACGGGGCCGCGTCCCCGGCGGGAGCCGCGTGCCGGGCCGTGCTCCGGGCGGGTGCGTCGTAGGGGGCGTCGTACGGGGCGTCGTACGGGGCGTCGTACGGGGCCTCGGCCCCGGCCCGCGCGGCGAGGGGCAGCAGGTCGGGCACGCGCAGCGGGGTGCCGGCCGCGTCCGCGGGGGTGTCGCGGGGGGTGGTGCGGGCGGTGGGCAGGGGAAGTCCGGGGCGGCGCAGGAGGGCGGTGAGCTCCCGCCAGAAACCGGGGTCCGCGGTGCGCACGGTGACGTGGTTGCCGGTGGCCCAGGCGAGCAGGAGGCCGCGCAGGGTGGTGCCGGGGCGATCGTCGTCGAGGACGACAGCGCCGACCGGCCGCAGCTCGTCGACGTCGTTGGTGTCGGTGAGGGGCTGCCAGGGGTACTGGGCGAGACCTCCGAGGAGTTCGTCCAGCCCGTCGGCGAACTCCTCGCCGGCCCCGAAGAGCGGACGCAGGGCGGTCAGTCCGTGCGCGTCGAGCAGTTCGTCGAGCCCGGATCCGGGCCGGTCGGCCTCCTCCAGCGCGAGCAGGAGGTCGGTCGGGTAGTACCGCACGGCCCGCCCGGCCCCGTCTCCGCCCCCCGCGGGCGCGGCAGCGCGCGCCGGGGGCGCCGCGGGCGCCGCGGGCGCCGGTGCGGCGGGGGGCGCGGGCCTGGCGGGCGCGGCAAGGGCGGCGGGGGCGGTCATGCGGCCTCCTCGGAGGGGGTTGCGGTGGCTTCGGCGCAGGAGCGGAGGTAGGCGCGCAGGACGTCCGGATCGGGGTGGGAGGCCTCGACGGCCAGCGGTACGAGCCACTCCTGGTAAGTGATGTGACGGGCGGCCGGGGTGCCGGGCGGGAGGGTGTGGACCCGGTCGGCGCACGGGTGGTCGAGCAGGTGCGCGGGGAGGGCCACGGGGTGCGGGCGGTCGGCGGGCAGGTGGTGTCCGGGAACGACGAGCCAGCCGTGGTAGCGCCCGCTGGGGGTGTCCGGGGCGGGCCGCGGCAGGCCCAGCCGCAGGGCGATCTCGTAGGAGGGCAGGTGGATGCCGGTGTGCCGCAGGTGGGCGTCGACGACCCCGGCGCCGCCCATCCGGTTGGCCACCTCCAGGAAGACGAGCTCTCCCCGCGGGGTCTCGAAGAATTCGAGGTGGACGGTGCCGCAGTCGATGCCCAGGGCGGTGACGGTGCGGCGGGCGAGGTCCTCGTACCGCTCCTCGGGGGGCAGTTGGTGGGAGCCGAGCGGGACGCCCGCGGCATAGTCGGCGGGCTTGCCCACGTACCGGCTGGTGACGCTGTGGACGAGGACCCCGTCCCGGACGAGGCCGTCGGTGTGCAGGATGTCGCCCTCGACGTACTCCTCCAGCTCGTATGCCGCCGGCTCGGCCAGCGCGCGGTGCGCGGCCAGGGCGCGGCGGGCGCTGGGGAAGACGCGGACGCCCTCGCTGCACGTGCCGCGGCGCGGCTTGAGGACGGTGGCCCCGGACCAGGGCAGCAGGGCGCCCTGCGCGGGCGCGGCCGCGAAGCGCGGGGTGCGGATCCCGGAGCCGGCGAGCGCCTGCTTCATGCGGACCTTGTCGTGGGCCAGTTCGGCCTGCTCGGGGGTGGGTCCGGGCAGTCCGAGGTGGCCGCGGACCCGGCAGACGGCGAGGACGCCGAACTCGGAGAGGGACAGCACCGCTTCGTAGCCGTCGGCGGGTGAGGTGCGGGCGATGACGCCCGCGGCGAAGTCCTCGTCGGCCGGGACGGGCAGCCGCCGGGCGGGCAGACCGGCGGGCAGGTCGGCCAGCCGGTCGGCGTGTCCCGCGTAGGTCACGTCGTGGCGCCGGTGGTCGATGGCCCGGTCGTAGCCGGCCTTGCGGTACGGCAGTTGGTGAAGGACGAGGATCTTCATGCCTGACGCTCCAAGGGGACTGCCGTCCGCGGCGCGGGGACGGCGGGAAAAACCCTTGTTCAGCCGCCGGGGCCCGGTCAACGCGGGGCGTGCGGGAATGGCGATGCGGGCGATCACCCCTTTCGATCGCCCTTTTCGATCGCCCGCCCGATCGCCCGCCCGATCGGCCGCCCCGGCCGCCCCGGCCGCCCGGTCGGCCACCCCGGCCCGGCTCCGACGCCATCCGGCGCCGCCGCGGCGCCGCCTCGGCCACGCCCCGGCCACGCCCCGGCCACGCCCCTGACCTCGGAACATCGAATTGTTCGATGGCGGCGATAGCGGTTCTCCATCGGCGGCGCGTTGAATCGGCGCGGGCAGCGCCACGAGGATCGGTGTACCGCCTGCGCCGATCCGCCACCCGGGGGTGTCCCATGCCGAAGTACCGCAGCCGCTCGGGGAAGTTCGTCGTCTCCGGGGTCTCGTCCGACGCGCACACCTGGAATCTGGTCTTCCTCCAGCTGATGCTGGAGGAGCGCGGCCACGAGGTGGTCAACCTCGGTGCCTGCCCGCCCGACGACGAGGTCGTCGAGGCATGCCTGCGCGAGCGCCCGGACGCCCTGGTGGTCAGCACCGTCAACGGGCACGGCCACATGGACGGGGCCCGGCTCGTACGGACCCTGCGCGCGCACCCGGACCTGGCGGAGCTGCGCGCGGTGATCGGCGGCAAGCTCGGGGTGGACGGCGCGGCCGACAGCCACGTGGACGCGCTGGTGGCGGCGGGCTACGACGCCGTCTTCGCCTCCGAGCACGGGCTGGAGGAGTTCGCGGACTTCCTCCGGGAGCTGCGCCCGCGCCGCCGCGCGCCCGCGGAGCCGGTCGCATGAGCGGGCCCGGCACCGCCGGCCCGGGCCGGTTCGCGGCGCACGTGCGGCGGGCCCGGGAGTCCGGGTCGCTGGTCGTGCAGCCGCGGATGGGCTTCGCCGGCGCGCGCCGGATGCGCGAGGGGCTGCGGGCGGTCCGTGACGTCGCGGCGCCCACGGCGGGCACCGTCACCGTGGACAGCTACACCCGGGTCGGGGAGTACGCGCGGGCGCTGGAGGCGCTGCGCTCCGGGGCGGAGTTGAACGGCTTCCCGCTCCTGGCCCATGGGGCGGAGGGTACGCGTGAGGTACTGAACGGGCTGGCTTCGGAAGGTTTCCCGGTCCAGGTGCGACACGGCTCGGCGTTGGCGGGGCGCGTGGTGGCGACGGCCTGCGCGGCCGGCGCGGACGCCACCGAGGGCGGCCCGGTCTCGTACTGCCTGCCCTACGGCCGTGTACCGCTGCGGGATTCGGTGCGCGCCTGGGCGCACTGCTGCGAGCTGATCGCGGCGCGCGAGGAGCCGATGCACCTGGAGACCTTCGGCGGCGGCATGCTGGGCCAGCTGTGCCCGCCCTCGGTGCTGGTGGCGCTCAGTGTGCTGGAGGCCCTGTTCTTCCGCGAGCACGGGGTGCGTTCCGTTTCCCTCAGCTACGCCCAGCAGACGCACCCCGGGCAGGACCTGGAGGCGCTCGCCGCGCTGCACCGGCTCGCCGCGGAGCGGCTGGACGGCGGCCCGGACGGTGGCCCGGACTGGCACGTGGTGCTCTACACGTTCATGGGGGTCTTCCCGCGCTCGGCGGCGGGCGCCTTCCGGCTCCTGGAGGAGAGCGCGCGCCTCGCGGTGCGCGGCGGGGCCGCCCGGCTGGTGGTCAAGACGCCCGCGGAGGCGCACCGGATCCCGACCCTGGACGAGAACGTGGCCGCGCTGGAGTTCGCCGCGGCCGTGGCCGCCGACGAGCGGGGCCGTACGCGTGCGCGGCTGCGGCCGGCGCCCGTCCCGGGGCCGTACGGCCCGTACGGCGTGTACGAGGAGGCCGCGCTGCTGGTGGACTGCGTGCTGGAGCAGGCGCCGACGGTGGGCGAAGCCTTGCTGCGCTCTTTCGCGACGGGGCTGCTGGACGTTCCGTACTGCCTGCACCCGGACAACGCGAACCGGGCGCGGGCCGTGGTGGACCCCTGGGGGGTGCTGCGCTGGGCGGACCCGGGGCGCGTCCCGCTCCCCCGGCGGGCCCGGCGCGGTGCGTCCGCATCCGCGTCAGCATCCGCATCCGCGTCAGCGTTCGCGGGCGCTGGCGCGGGCGCGGCGGTCGGCTCCCGGCAGCTGCTGGACATGCTCGGCTTCAACGCGCGCCGCTTCGACGCGGAGGACGTGCTGGGCCGCCGGCTCGGCGACGGGGCGGCGGCATGAGCGCGCACCGGGCGCCCGCTGCGGGCCGGGCGGGCTCCGTGCCCGCCGCCGGGCCGACGCTGGCCGCCGTGCGGTCGTACGGGGCGCTGCGCGCGGTGGTCAGCCGCGGGGTGCCGGGGCTGTCGGCGCGCTCGGCGCGGGGGGTGTGGTCGGGCCTGGACACGGACGTGGCCCGGGCGGTGGCCGCGGCCGCGCTGGGCGACGCCGGGGCGGTGGAGTGGGTGCCCGCCGACCCTGCGGACCGGCTCGGCGTACTCGCGGCGGGCGGCGCGGAGCTGACGGTGGCCAACACCACCTGGACGATGGGCCGCGAGGCGGCCTGGCCGGTCCTGTTCGCCGCGGTGACCTGCTACGACGGCGAGGGCTTCCTGGTCCGCACGGCGGACGGGATCACCGGCCCGGCCGATCTGGCGGGCCGCGGGCTCGCGGTGCAGGCGGGCACCACGAGCGCCGCCAACCTGGCGGCCTGGTACGGCCCGAGGGGCCTCGTGGTCCGTGTACGGGAGTACCCGACGCCCGCGGCCGCGCTGGCCGGGTACGCCGACGGAGGGTGCGCCGCGCTGGTACTGGACCGGGTGGCGCTGGCCGGGCAGCGGGCGCTGCTTCCCGTACCCGCGGAGCACACGGTCCTCGCGGAGACGATCTCGCGCGAGCCGATGGCCGCGGCGGTCCGCGAGGACGACCCGGGCTGGCTGCGGCTGTGCCGGTGGGTGGTGAACCTGCTGCTCGCCGCCGAGCACGAGGTGGCGCGGACCGGGCCCGGGGACGGGCACCGCGCCGCGGCCCTGGAGCGGGTGGCCCGGGCGGCCGGCCGGCACGGGCCCGCCGCCGGGCTGGACCCGCGGTGGGCCGCCCGCGTCCTGGCCGCCGTCGGCACCTACGCGGACGTGTACGAGCGCGCGCTCGGCCCGGCCTCCGGGCTGGACGTACCGCGCGGCCTCAACGAGCTGTGGACCGGTGGTGGTCTGCACTACCCGGTTCCCCTGTACTGAACGATCGAGATCGGAGATTCGTGTGACCCTCGTCAGCGACCCCTCAGCGCCCCGCATCGCCATCATCGGGGCGACCGGCGCGGTAGGCGGCACCCTCGTCGAGCTGTTCGAGGAGCGGGGGCTGCCCTACCGCGAGCTGTACCTGGTGGCCTCGCCGCGCTCCGCCGGCCGGGAGGTGTGCGTCGCGGGCCGCTACTACACCGTGCGGGACCTGGAGGAGTTCGACTTCGGCTCGGTGGACCTGGCGTTCTTCTCGGCCGGTACGGCCGTCAGCGAGCGGTGGGTGCCGCGCGCCACGGCCGCGGGCGCCCTCGTCATCGACAACACCCGCGCCTTCCGCATGGATCCGGCGACCCCGCTGGTGGTCCCGCAGGTCAACGGCGCGGAGCTGGACCGCCGGCCGGACAGCGGTACGGTCGCCAACCCGAACTGCTCCACGATCCCGCTGGTGCGGCTGCTGGACGCGGTCGGCCGGCGCTGGGGGCTGCGCCGGGTCGTGGTGAGCACGTACCAGGCGGCGTCGGGGCTGGGGCACTCGGGGATCGAGGAGCTCCAGGAGGCGAGCGCGCTGGCGCTCCAGGACCCGGGCGCCGAGCCGCTGTCGAAGCGGTTCGCCCCCTCGCTGGCATTCAACGTGCTGCCGCAGATCGACGAGGTGCTGGAGAGCGGCTTCACCCGCGAGGAGGAGAAGCTGCTGCACGAGTCGCGGCGGATCCTGGACCTGCCGGGGCTGGACGTGACGGCGACGTGCGTACGGGTGCCGGTGGTCAACGGGCACTCGGAGTCGGTGTGGGTGGAGTGCGCCGGCGAGGTCGAGCGCGGTGAACTCGTCGCGCTGCTCGGGGCGCTGCCCGAGGTGAGCGTGTACGACGGGCCGCAGGCCCAGCCGCCGGTGCCGGCCTCCCTGGAGGACCCGGACCGGGTGCACGTGGGCCGGATCCGGGTCTCGCCGAACGATCCGCGGGGCTTCTGGCTGTGGCTGGTCGCGGACAACCTGCGGGTGGGCGCGGCGCTGAACGCGGTGCAGATCGCGGAGGAACTCCTCGCCCGGGGCACGCTGTGAGCGCGGCGCGGGTCCTGAAGTTCGGCGGGTCGAGTTTCGCCGGGCCGGACGGGTACGAGCGCGTCGCGGACGCGGTCGGACGCCGGCTGCGGGAGGGGCGCGGCCCGCTGGCCGTGGTGGTGAGCGCGGGGCCGGGCGAGACGGAGGCCCTGCGGGAGCGGCTGCTGGGCATCGACCCGCATCCCGAGGACGAGAACCTGGCCGGGCTGCTGACGCTGGCCGACACGGCGGGCGCCCAGCTGCTGGCCGCGGCCCTGCACCGGGCGGGCATCGGTTCGGCGGTGCTGGCCGGGCAGCAGCTGGGGCTGGTCTCGGACTCGGTGTTCGCGCGGGCCCGGCTGGTGCACACGGACCCGGGGGCGCTGACCGCGGCCCTGGCCGGCCACGAGGTGGTCGTCGTACCGGGCGGGCAGGCCGTGGACGCGCGGGGCCGGCCGACCTGGCTCGGCAAGAACAGCTCGGACCTGTCGGCGGTGGCGGTGGCCGCGGCCGTCGGCGCGTCCGCGTGCGAGATCCACTCGGACGTGGACGGCATCTACAGCGCGGACCCGCACCTGGTGCCGGGGGCTCGGCTGCTGCCGCTGGTCTCGTACGACACGGCCTCGCTGCTGTCGCTGCACGGCGCGAAGGTGATCCACCGGCGGGCCGTCGAGATGGCCCGCAGGTACGGCGTGGAGCTCGTACTGCGGTACGGCCGGCCGCCGTTCGCGCACGGCACCCGGGTGGGCGCGGCGGGCGAGCCGGTGTCCGCCGTCGTCCTCAACCGGCGCTCGGTCGCCCTGCGGTACGCCGGCGAGGCCGAAGCCGACCGGGCGTACGCGGCGCTGCGCGCGGCGAACGCGGACGCCGTACGGCTGGGCGAGGGCCCGCTGGTCGTGGCCGTCGGCGGGTTCCTGGACCTAGCAGAGTTCCACCGCCGCCGCGGCCTGGCCCCCGGGGCGGGCGCGGGCGTACCGGTGACGGTGCTGCGCGGCCCGGTGGCGACCACGCATCTGGCGGCCGACGCGGAGGGGGCCGTGGCCCTCGCGCGGCGGCTGCACGGCACGTTCGAGAACGGCCCGGCGCCCCGCGCCCGGCCCCTGAGACTCGCAGGAGTGTGATGCACATGACCATGACCGTCGCCGACATCCTGGGCGTGCGACCGGACAGCGGCTCCGCGCTCGCCGTCTGGGACCTGCCCGACTCCGTGCGCGAGGCGGTGGGCCGGGACCTGGCCCTGCTGGCCGACCCGGCCGCGGACCTCGACTGGGCCACGGCCCGCTGCCACCAGGTCTTCGCCCAGCTGCCGACCGAACTGCTGCGCCGGCTGCTGGACTTCGGCCGTCACCCCGACACCCCGGGGGTCGCGCTGGTCGGGAACCTGCCGCAGGACGCCCTGCTGCCGCCCACCCCGCTCGACGGCGGGCCGAGCACGGACAAGGGGACCTTCGTCGCCGAAGGGGTGCTGCTGGGGCTGAGCGGGCTGCTGGGCGAGCCGGTGGGGATGCTCACCGAGAAGGACGGCCGGATCGTCCACGACGTGGTGCCCGTCCCGGGCGGCGAGCACACCCAGACCAACCAGGGCTCGCGGGCCTTCCTGAACTTCCACAGCGACATCGTCCACGACCCGGCGGGCCGCTACGACCTGGCCAACCCCGACTTCCTGGTGCTGAACTGCCTGCGCGCGGACCACGAGGGCGAGGCCGTGACGTACTACGCGGACGCCCGCGACATCGCGGCCTCCCTGGGCGACGAGGTGCTGACGACGCTGCGCAGCCCGCTGTTCCGGCTGAACGCCCCCGGCGGCTACACCCGGGCCCACGCCGGCGGCCGCGAGGTGCTCTCCGACCCGGTGCCCCTCATCGGGGGCGCGGCGGCCTTCCCGGAGATCACCGTGGCGGCCAACGGGGTGCGCCCGATGACCACCGCGGCGGGCACGGCGCTGCTGCGGCTCCAGGAGGTCTGCCGCTCGGTGGCGCAGCCGGTGCGGCTGCGGCCCGGCCAGGCCCTGCTGGTCAACAACCGCAAGGGGGTGCACGCCCGTTCGGTGTTCACGCCCCGCTACGACGGGCTGGACCGCTGGGTCCAGCGCACCTACGTACGGCGCAGCCTGTGGACCATCCGCCACCGCGCCTCGCCGACCGCCCGCCGCGTCCACCTGTGAGCCCTCCTCAGGCGGCGGCCGCGGCGGCCGCGGCCGCTGGCCGGTAGTACTCGGACATGAAGGCGACGGTCTGCTCGACGAACAGGCGCATCTCCCGCGACAGCTGCTTGCCGCGCCGCCAGGCGAGCTGGGTGAACACCTCGAAGGGCGGCTCCCAGTCGAGGACGGCGAGCTGTCCGCTCTCCACCGCCTCGGTGACGGTCATCGTCGGCAGCAGGCTGATGCCGAGGCCCGCGGCCACGCCCCGCTTGATGGACTCGATGTTGCCGAACTCCAGGAAGGAGACCGGCTCCCCCGAGCCGTCGTTCAGCTCGGCCTCGAACAGCTCGCGGTAGGCGCAGCCGGCTTCGGGGGCGAGGACGGCCGCGGTGCGCAGGTCCTGCGTCGTCAGGCCGCGGGCCAGGGCGAGGGGGTGGTCGGGAGCGGCCACGACGGCCAGCGGCTCGGAGCCCAGGACGGCGGTCTGCACCCCGGAGTGCTCCGTCTCGGCCTCCATCAGGAAGCCGAGGTCGAAGGAGCCCTGGCGCAGCGAGTGGCAGGTCTCGGCGCACAGGCTGGGGCGGAGCACCAGCTGGAGCAGCGGGTAGCGGTGGTGGAAGTACTCCAGGACGGGGGGCATCCGGTAGGAGATCAGGCTCTCCATCGTGCCGATGGTCAGGACCCCGGAGGGATCTCCGAGGCCGGCCGTCACGCCCCGCGCCTCGTCGGCGAGGGAGAGGATCTGCTCCGCGTACGGCATCAGGCGCTCACCGGCCGGGGTGAGCTGGATCTTGCCCCGGAGGCGTTCGAAGAGCTCGACGCCGAGGGAGATCTCCAGTCCCTTGATCTGCGCGGTGACGCTGGACTGGGCGTACTTGAGCTCGGTGGCCGCCCGCGTGAAGCTGAGCAGTGTCGCCACCCGGTGGAAAGTCGTCAGCTGTCGGATGTCCACGTGGTCTCCCGCGGGTTCGAGGCCGGTCCCCCGGTGTGCGTTCCGGTCAGCCCCAGCCCATGTCGTCGCCCGTGCCGCTGCCGGTGCCGGTGCCGCCGGTGCCCGTGCCGGGGGCCGGCTGGGTGGCGGCCGGCGCGATGGGCCCGTCGGCCAGGACCGTGGCGGTCGCGGCGCCGCCGGCCGGCAGGACGAACAGGGCGGCGAGGGCGAGAGCGGCGGTCTTGGCGGCGATCGGGGCGAAGCGGGCGCGGAGCATGAGCGGTCCCATCCAGGAGTCGGGGTGAGGTTCTCGAACTCCCCTTTCACGTCCCGCGGTTGACGTGGTTCGGGGGGCTTGTGCCGAGTTGTGCGGCGGCTGTTCTCCGCCGTGGCTCAAGCATCCTTCGAGCGGTGGGTGCAGGTGAAGGGAAACCGGGTGGCCTGATTGGGCCCTGGCCCCTTCAGTCCACTGGCGCGATCCCGGTGGCGCCGGGCCGTGCTGGGTGGTTTCATCCCCTCGATCGGCAGCTTGCCGTTTGGCATGATCAGGGCGGAGCGACCAGCCCGCCGCTCTGTTCAGCAGGGGGATCCAGTGCTTGAGTCATTGGGGTTGGACGGGCCCACAGAATCCGTCTACCGCACCATGCTCGCCCATCCGGAGGACGACGCGACCGCGTTGGCGAAACGGCTGGGCTGGACCGAAGAGGACATCCGCCGCGCCTGGGGGCGGCTGGCCGAACTGTGCCTGGTGGTCCACGACCGGGCCGACTTCCCGGACCATCCGCGCGCGGTCAGCCCCGAGCTGGGGCTGGAGCACCTGCTGGCCCGCCAGCAGGCGGAGTTCGCGGCGCACCGGCAGCGCATCGCCGCCTCGCGGGCGGCCGCCTCCCAGCTCATCTCGGAGTACGCGGGTCTGCAGCCGGCCGCCGCGCACACGGGAGTGGAGCACCTCAACGGGGTGGAGCAGATACGGGCCCGGCTGGCCCGGTTCACCAACGAGGTGGAACAGGAGGTGATGGCCTTCGTGCCCGACGGCGGGCAGAGCGAGGAGAACATGGCCGCCGCCCGGCCGTTGAACGAGCGCCTGCTCAAGCGCGGGGTGGTGATGCGCACGATCTACGTCGACGCGGTCCGCAACAGCCCGCCGACGGTGGAGCACGTGAACTGGCTGACCGGCCAGGGCGGCCAGGTGCGTACGGTGGCCGTCCTCCCGACCCGGATGACGATCCTGGACCGCAAGACCGCGATCATCCCCCTCGACAGCGAGGACAGCCTGGCGGGGGCGGTGGTGCTGACCGGCCACGGGACGCTGACCGCGCTGTGCACGCTCTTCGAGAGCGTGTGGGACCAGGCGCAGCCGTTCGGCGAGGCCTCCTCGCCGCGCGGCAGCGACGAGGCCCTGAGCCGGCAGGAGGCCGCCGTGCTGCGGCTGCTGGCCGAGGGGCACACGGACGAGGGGATCGCCAAGCGGCTGGGGGTCTCGCACCGTACCGCCCGCCGGATCGCGACGGTCCTGATGGAGCGCCTCGGCGCGCGGAGCCGGTTCGAGGCCGGCGTCCGTGCGGTCCGCTGCGGCTGGCTCCCGTACGAGCCGTAGCCCGCCGGGGGCGGGAGCCCTCTGGCCGGTACCGGCCAGGGGGCTCCGGCCCCCGCTCGGGGGTGGCGGCCGCCGGGCCGGGGCGGGAGGGGGACCCGTCCCGGCCCGGGTTGCGGTCAGGGGGTGGTGGGGCGCAGTGCCGTGAAGGCGCCCGCGCGGTAGAGCAGGGGGAGGCGGTCCGCCGGGCCCGGGTCCCCCGTGACCAGTTCGGCCACCACGATGCGGTGGTCGCCCGCCGGGACCCGGGCGGTCACCCGGCACACCAGCCAGGCGAGGACCCCGGAGAGCACCGGGGTCCCGCGGGGGCCGGTCGACCAGTCGGCCGCGGCGAACCGGTCGGCGCCGCTGCGGGCGAAGACCGCGGCCAGCGCTGCCTGGTCCTCGCCCAGCAGGTGCACCGCGACGTGCTCGGCGGCGGCGACCGCCGGCCAGCTGGAGGCTCCGTCGGAGATCGCGAAGGCCAGGGCCGGCGGGTCGGCGGAGACCGAGATCAGCGAGGTCGCGGTGAACCCGTGGGGGCGGCCGTCCGCCCCGCGAGCGGTGATCACCGCGACCCCGGCGGCGTGCTGGCGGAAGACCGACCGCAGCAGGGTGTCGAGTGCGGGCCGCGCGGTCGGCGGCGTCTCCATGACCGTCATGCGAGGCGGCTTTCCGGGAGCAGTTCGCCGAGCGCGGCGGCGATGTCCTTGGCGCCGGTGCCCTGCATGACGGTGAAGTGGGTGCCGGGCACGAGCCGGGTGCGGACCGGGCCGTCTGCGTGCCGCTCCCAGCCCCGGCGGAACCAGTCCAGATCGCCCGGGTCGTCGGCGACGAGCAGTTCCACGGGACCGCGGTACGGGGTGGCCCGCCAGGTGGAGGCCGCCCGGGTCATGGCGGTGAACATCCGGGCCCGGGCCAGGATCTCCCCGTCCTCCCCGTCGCGGACCAGGCCCGCCTCGGCGAGCCGGCCGAGCACCGCCTCGTACGCGGCCTCCCGCGGCAGGGCGCGGACGGTGTCCGGGTCGGTGTGCAGCGGGGGCCGGCCCATGGAGAGGGCGAAGCTGTCGGCGAAGGCGCACACCGACTCGGCGTGCCCGAGCGGCTCGGGCAGCTGCGCCGGCGGCTGGGTGTCCACCAGGGCCAGCAGCGCCACCTCGGCGCCCTCGGCCTGGAGCAGCGAGGCCAGCGCCCAGGCGATGCCGCCGCCCAGCGACCAGCCGAGCAGGTGGTACGGGCCCTCGGGCCGGACCTCGCGGATCGCGTCGCGGTAGCGCTGCGCGAGCTCGTCGAGGGATTCCTCGGGGGCGCCGGGGACGATGGGCGCGGCGTCGATGCCGTAGACGGTCCGGTCCTCTTCGAGGTGCTGGGCCAGCGGGAAGTAGGAGGCGGAGGTTCCGGTGCTGGAGTGGACGCAGAACAGCGGGGGCAGCTGACCGGAGCCGGACTTGAGGAGGGTGAGGGTGCCGCCCGGTGCGGGCACGGCGCCGGCCGTGGACGCCGAGGCGGCCTCCTGGTCGGCGACGGCGGCCAGTTCGGCCACGGTCTGGTGCTGGAAGAGCTGGCGGGCGGTGATGCGCACGCCGCGCTTGTTGGCGAAGTCGACGGCCCGGATGACGGTGATGGAGTGTCCGCCGAGGTCGAAGAAGTTGTCGTGGATGCCGACCGAGGGGACCTCCAGGAGCTGCTGCCACACCTCGGCGAGGATCTTCTGGGTGGGGGTGGCGGGGGCCTGGGCGGGGCCGTCGGCGGCCGCGGCGGACGGGTCGGGCAGCTTGAACCGGTCCACCTTGCCGTTGGCGTTGAGCGGGAGCGCGTCCAGCACGGTGTAGCGGGCGGGCACCATGAACTCGGGGAGCCGCTCGCGCAGGTGGGCGCGGAGGACGTCGGCGCCGGGGGCGCCCTGGCCGGGAGCGGCCACCAGGTAGGCGGCCAGGTGCTGGGCGCCGGCCGGGCCGCGGGCGGCCACCACGCAGGAGCCGACGCCGGGGTGGTCGCGCAGGGCCGTCTCGACCTCGCCGAGTTCGACGCGGTAGCCGCGGACCTTGACCTGGTCGTCGCCGCGGCCGAGGAATTCCAGGCGGCCGTCGGGCAGCCACTTGGCGAGGTCGCCGGTGCGGTACATGCGGGCGCCGGGTGCCCGGTCCTGGCGGAACGGGTCGGGCAGGAACCGCTCGCGGGTCAGCTCCGGCAGGTTGTGGTAGCCGCGGGAGACTCCGTCGCCGCCGATGTGGAGCTCGCCGGGGACGCCGACGGGCAGCGGGGCGCCGTGCGCGTCGAGGACGTAGACCGCGGTGTTGGCGATGGGGGTGCCGACGGGGACGGTGGGGGCCCCGGTGTCGGAGCCGTCGATGACCGCGGCGGTGGACCAGACGGTGGTCTCGGTGGGCCCGTACATGTTGTGGAAGCTGGCGCCGGCGGCCTCGCGCAGCCGCAGGGCCAGTGCGGTGGGCACGGCCTCGCCGCCGACGAGCAGGACGTCGAGGGCTCCGAGGGCCTCGCGGGCCGCTCCGGAGGGGTCGTCGAGCATCAGCTGGGCGAGGGAGGGCGTGCACTGCAGGTGGGTGACGCCGTGCTCGGCGATCAGCTCGGCGAGGGAGGCGTTGTGGCCGGGGGTCGCGGACGGTCCGGTTTCCTGCCGGGCCTGCCCCAGCGGGGCGTTCGCGAGGACGCGCAGCCGGTCGAGGTGTTCCAGGCCGCCCAGTACGTCGTCGGCGTCGATGCCGAAGTCGACGAGGCAGGCGAGTTCGTCCACGCCGATGGCGGAGAGCTTGTCGATCAGCTCCAGGCAGTCCTCGGGGGTGCCGAACAGGCCACTGGTGTGCACGTACCGGTCGAAGGCGTGGCCGAGGAGGGCGTCGAGGTCGTCCTCGCCGATGTTGCGGGGGTCGACGTCCACGCCCATGCGCTGGCCCAGGACCCGGACCAGGTCCAGGGAGGTGCGCAGGTAGTCGATGAACGGTTCGCGGACCAGGGCGAGGGCCCGTTCACGGTCCTCGTCGAGGAAGGTGTGCAGCATGAGGGTGACCTTGCCGCCCTCGGTGCCGAACTTCTCCCGCCAGGTGTCGTGGTAGAGCCGGATGGACTCGGCGAGCTGGTCGAGGTCCTGGCCGAGCAGGTGGGTGAGGATGTTGGCGCCCTGTTCGGCGGCGGCCTTGAAGGTGGCGGGGGTGCCGCCGGAGGAGAGCCAGACGGGCAGTTCGCCCTGGACGGGGCGGGGCCGGATGCGGACCTCGACGTCCTTGCCGTTGCCGGCGGTCAGCGTGGCCGGCTCGCCGCGCCACAGCGACCGTACGGTCTGCACCCCGTCGATCATGACCTGCTTGCGGTCCTCGTAGTTCTCGGGGGCGAAGACGAAGTCGTCGTGGAGCCAGCCGGAGGCGAAGGCCATGCCGACGCGGCCGCCGGAGAGGTTGTCGACGACGGACCACTCCTCGGCGACCCGCACCGGGTGGTGCAGCGGCATGACCACGCTGCCGGAGCGGATCGCGATGTTCTCGGTGACCATGGCGAGGGCGGCGGCGGTGACGGAGGGGGCCGGGTAGAGGCCGCCGAAGGCGTGGAAGTGGCGTTCGGGGGTCCACACGGCGGAGAAGCCGTGCCGGTCGGCGAACTTGGCGCCCTCCAGCAGGAGCCGGTAGCGGTTGCCGCCGGGGGCGTCGTCGCCGGCGTCGCTGGCGAAGTAGAAGAGGCCGAACTCCATGGGGCGGGTGCGCGGGGCGGGGGCGGAGCGCAGCAGCTCGTGCGGGCGGCCGGAGGCCACGACCACCTTGAAGCCGCGGGTCAGCGTCCAGAACATCTCGACCTCGGACATGTCGAAGGAGATGCTGCTGATCGCGAGCCATGTGCCCGGCGAGTGTTCGCCGACCCGGTCGTCGAGACCGCGGAAGAGGTTGAGGAGCTGGGCGTGCTCGACCATGACGCCCTTGGGCTTTCCGGTGGAGCCGGAGGTGTACGTGACGTACGCGAGGTCGTGCGCGCCGACGGTGACGCCCGGGTCGGTGTCGGGGGCGTCGTCGAGGGCGTCGGCGGACAGGTCGAGCAGGACGGGCCCTGCGCCCTCGGCGAGGGCGGCCGCGGCGGTCAGCCGGGCGGCGCTGTCCGCGTCGACGAGGACGGCGGCGGGGCGGGCGTCGCCGAGGACGTGGCCGAGGCGGGCCGCCGGGTAGTCGGGGTCCAGGGGGACGAAGGCGGCGCCGGACTTGAGGACGCCGAGGAGGCCCGCGGGCATGTCGAGGCCGCGGGAGAGGCAGACGCCGACCAGGGTGCCGGGGCCGGCGCCGAGGGCGCACAGGCGGTGGGCGATCCGGTTCGCGCGCCGGTCCAGGGCCGCGTAGTCCAGGGCCGCGCCCCGGTGGACGACCGCCGTGGCCCCGGGGGTGCGGGCGACCTGGGCGGCGAAGGCGGCGGGGACCCCGCCGGCGGTCTCCACGGGTACGGCGGTGTCGTTCCAGCGGACCAGGATCCGCTCGTGCTCGGCGGGGGTGAGCACGGCGAGTTCGGACAGGCGCGCGTCGGGGCGGGAGACGGCGCTCTCCAGGACCCGGCGGTAGTGGCCGAGCATCCGCTCGATGCGGTCGCCGTCGTGGAGTTCGGTGGCGTACTCGGTCATCAGGTCGACGCCGCCGGTGGAGCGCTCGGAGAGGCCGATCGTCCAGTCGAACTTGGTGGTGCCCATGTGCAGCGGCAGGCCGGTGAGTTCGATGTCGCCCATGCGGACGGTCTCCACCGGGGTGCCCAGCTGGTAGATCGCGTGCTGGAAGAGGGGGTTGCGGCTCTGGTCGCGCTCGGGCCGCAGCTCACCGACGAGCTGGTCGAAGGGGAGCTCCTGGTGCTTGTGCGCGTCGGAGACGGCGTCGCCCGTACGGGCCAGCAGCTCGCGGAAGGTGGGGTCGCCGGCGGTCGAGGTGCGCAGCACGACGGTGTTGGCGAAGTAGCCGATGAGCGGCTCGAACTCGGTGCGGGTACGGCCGGAGAAGACGGAGCCGAGGGCGATGTCGTCCTGGCCGGTGTAGCGGGACATCAGGGCGGCGAGTCCGGCGACGGCCACCGGCAGCAGCCGGGTGCGCTCGCCGCGGGCGAGGGCCTCCAGATCGCGGTGGAGCGCGGGTTCCAGGTACGCGCTCACCTCGGCGCCGGTCCACTTCGGGTCGGCGGGGCGCGGCCGGTCGGACGGGAACTGGAGGGCGGGCAGCCCGTCCAGGCGCTCGCGCCAGTAGGCCAGGGAGCGGGCGCCGGCCTCGCCGGCCAGCCGGTCGCGCTGCCAGACGGCGTAGTCGGCGTACTGGATGGGCAGTTCGGGCAGGACGGGGACGCGGCCGGCCCGCCCGGCCAGGTAGCACTCGGTGAGCTCCTGCACCATGCGGGTGGTGGACCATCCGTCGGTGGCGATGTGGTGCATGGACAGCACCAGGACGTGCTCGTCGGGGCCCTGCTTCGCGAGGGTGGCGCGCAGCATCGGGCCGGCCGACAGGTCGATGCGGCGGCGGGCCTCGCGGGAGGCGGTCTCGCGGGTGCGCGCCTCGCGTTCGGCGGCGGGCAGCGCGGAGAGGTCGAGCAGCTCCAGGGTGGCGGGCGCGGGCGCGTCGACGATCTGGCGGGGGCCGTCGGGGGTGGCGAGGTAGCGGGTGCGCAGGGTCTCGTGCCGGGCGACGACGGTGCTCAGGGCGGAGCGCAGCAGCGGGACGTCGAGGGGGCCGCGCAGGCGCAGCGCGAGCGGGGTGTTGTAGAAGGCCAGCCCGTCGGACCACTGGTCGAGGAACCACAGGCTCTGCTGTACGGAGGACAGCGGCAGGGGCTCCTCGCGGCCGGCGGCGGCGATGCGGTCGCTGTCCTGCCGCGGCTCACGGTTGGCGCGCAGCTCCCGCAACAGCGCGGCGCGCTGCTGCGGGGTGAGCTGTGCCAGTCGGTCGTTGACGTTTCGCGGCATGCCGGGGCTCCTCGTCGACGTGTGTGTCTGGTCCGAAGCCTCCCCGGGGCGGGCGCGCGAGTGGAGTCGGGGTTAATCCGGACTCCTTCGGCCCGGCCCGGACCGGCAGCGTGATCGCCGGTCATACGCATCATTGCTGAAGGGGCGATCGTGACAAGTACGGGAGTGACCGCGCCGGACAACGCAGTCCGGACCCGACCGCCGGCCGGCGCGTGCGCCGACGGCCTGGCCCGGGAGACGGCCCGGGCCGGTTTCACCTGCCTGCGCCGCGACCGGATCCGGCACCTGCTGCCGGCGGACGCCCTGGAGGACTTCCGCGCGGCCTGGGAGGACCTGGAGCTGGACACCGGCATCCCCGGCGGGAAGCTGTTCCGGCTGCGCCGCTACGGGCGGCTGCGGGTGGAGGTGGAGGCGGACGGCACGGCCTCGTTCGCTCCGCTGCCGCACACCTCGTTCCGCCAGGACGTGATCCACATGTGGCGGGGGCAGGACCGGGTGTTCGCGCCGATCGCCCCCGAGGTGCTGTTGCACGAGGGCATGCTCGCGCTCGTGGGGCTGGACGCCCGGGCCGCCGCGCAGCTGAGCGGCACCACCTCCTGGGAGGTCGGCGTCCACCTGATCCGCATCCTGGCCGAGCCGGGCGGCGAGGGCGAGCCGACCCCGGAGGGCCGCCACCGCGACGGGCACGCGTACGTCGGGATGCACCTGCTGCGCCGGGACCGGTGCGGCGGCGGGCTCTCGACGGTGCACCCGGAGGGCGGCGAGCCGGTCCGGCTGACCCTGCTCGACCCGCTGGACTCGATGTTCGTCGACGACGCCCGGGTGACGCACGAGGTGTCCCCGATCAGCCCGCTGGACGGTACGGCGGTGCGCGACATGCTGCTGGTGGACCTCAACCCGGCCGCCCCGGCCGGCGGGTGAGTCGGGCGTGAGCGCCATGGACCGTACGGGCGAGACCGCGCTGCTGCGCTCGCTCGTCGACATCCCCTCCGTCTCGGGCACCGAGGCCGCGGTCGGCTCCTTCCTGGCCGGGGCGATGGACCGGCTCGGCTTCGACACGCACGTCGACGCGGCCGGGAACGTGCACGGCTCGGTCGGCCCGGCGGACGGGCCGCACCTGCTGCTGCTGGGCCACATGGACACCGTGCCGGGCGAGGTGCCGATCCGGCTGTCGGGCGACGTCCTGTACGGGCGGGGCACGGTGGACGCGAAGGGGCCGCTGGCCGCGATGGTCTGCGCGGCGGCCCGTCTCGCGGACACCTCCGAAGCGCGGATCACGGTGGTCGGCGCGGTGGACGAGGAGCGCACCTCGGCCGGTGCCCGCCACCTGGCCGGCCTGATGCGCCCGGACGCCGTCGTCATCGGCGAGCCGAGCGGGGCCACCTGCGTGGGCATCGGCTACAAGGGCGTCTTCCGGTTCCGGATGACCGCCGAGCAGCCGGCCGCGCACACCAGTTCGCCCGAGGCGACGGCCGCGGAGATCGTCGCGGACTTCTGGTTCGGCGTACGGGAGTGGCTGCTGCGGCGCTACGGGCCGGGGACCGCGAGCGCCCTGTTCGACCAGGCGCTGCCCTCGGTGGTCGCCATGGGCGGCGGCCTGGAGGAGGCCTGGATCGAGGTGTCGTGCCGGGTGCCGGTGCACTTCGACGCGGCCGCCTTCCGGGCGGCGCTCGGCGAACTGGCGGGCGGGCGGCGGATCACCGTCGTCGAACACGTCGAGGCGGTGCGGTCCTCGCGCACCGACCCGGTGGTCAAGGCGCTGTCGGCCGCCATCCGGCAGACGGGCGCCCGGCCGGTGCCGAAGCTGAAGCTGGGCACCGCCGACTGGAACGTGGTGGGTCCGGTCTGGGGGGTGCCGACGGCCGCGTACGGCCCCGGCGACTCCCGCTACTGCCACACCGAGGACGAGCACATCGCTCTGCCGGAATACCTCACTGCCATCGACGTCCTGACGGCGGCTCTGCCGCGGCTGGCGCGGTCGGTGGCCCTCGGCACCACGACCGGTGCCCTCAACGGAATGGGAGGCGCCACGCCGTGAACACAGCACGACGACCGCTGGCGGTACTGACCTCGCGCGTACGGCTGGAGGAGCGCCTGCTCCTGGCCGAACTGCGCAAGCGGGACATCGAGTTCGAACAGCTCGACACCCGGCGCCTGACGTTCCAGCTCGACGGGCCGGGCGCGCTGCCCTACCGGGGCGCGCTCAGCCGGGAGATCTCGCACACCCGCAACGCGTACGCGAGCCGGCTGCTGGAGCACCTGGGCGTGCCGGTGCTCAACAGCTCGCGGATCATCAACCTCTGCGGGGACAAGCTGCTGACCACGCTCGCCCTGCGGGAGGGCGGACTGCCCACCCCGCGCGCGATGGTCGGGCTGGTCCCGGACGCGGCGCTGGACGCCCTGGACGCCTTCGGCTACCCCGCGGTGGTCAAGCCGCTGACCGGCTCCTGGGGCCGGATGGGCGCCCGGCTGCACGACCACGAGGGCGCCGAGGCGATCTTCGAGCACCGGGCGGCGCTGCCCGGACCGCACCACCAGATCACCTACGTCCAGGAGTACATCGACAAGCCCGGCCGCGACATCAAGGCGTACGTCTTCGGCGGCGAGGTGGTCGGCGCGATCTACAAGATCTCCGAGAACTGGCGCACCAACACGGCGCTCGGCGGCCGCACCGAGGTGTGCCCGCTCACGGACGACCTGGTCAAACTGCTGACCGCGACCGCCGAGGCGATCGGCGAGGGCGTCCTCGGCGTCGACGTCATCGAGCACAAGGACGGCCGGATGGTCGTCAACGAGGTCAACCACACCCCCGAGTTCCACGGGGCGATCGAGGTCCTGGGCACCGACCTGGTGGGCGCGTACGTGGACTACGTCCAGGCCCGGCTCGCCGCCTGGGACGCCGAGTGAGCGCCGCCGCGCCGGGCCGCCTGGCCGCCGTACCGCTGGGCGGCCCGGTGCCGTTCGACGGACGGGTGCTGGAGGTGCCCCGCGGCCGCTACGACTGGCTGCACCTGGAGGTGCGCGCCGCCGAGGCGGCCGAGGCGACGCTGTGGCTGCACTTCGCCGGGGGCACGGACCCCGAGACCGCCGAGATCCCGGCGGGTGCGGCCGTACGGCTGCGGGTGCCGGTGACCCGCCGCGACGAACTGGAGCGCGTACGGCTGCCCGAGCGGGCGGGGCTCGTACTCCTCGCGCTGACCACGGTGGTGCCGGCGCCCGCCGGCCTGCCCGATCCCCACGAGAGCGGTCTGGTGACGACATGAGCGGCACACTGGCGATGTTCGGCGGCGCCAAGTCGCTGCGCCGGCAGGACATGGGCAAGGAGCTCACCGGCTGGCCGGTGATCACCGAGGAGGAGCACGCCGCGGTCCGCGGGGTGCTGGACGGCGGCCTGTTCACCTCCAACGACGCGGGGCGCGGCGAGGTGTCCGCGCTCCAGCGCGACTGGGCCGCGTACACCGGCACCCGCTACTGCGCGGCCGTCTCCAACGGGACGGCGGCGCTGGAGCTGGCGCTGGCCGCGCTCGACCTGGAGCCGGGCTCCGAGGTACTGGTGCCCGCGCTGACCTTCATCGGGACCGCGATCCCGGTGGTGCAGCGGCTGCTGGTGCCCGTCTTCGTCGACGTGGACCCGGTCACCTTCACGATGGACCCGCAGGCGGCCGCCGCGGCGGTCACCGAGCGGACCCGGGCGATCGTCGTGGTGCACCTGCACGGCCTGCCCGCCGACATGACGGCGCTGCGGGCGCTCGCCGACAGCCGCGGGCTGAAGCTGATCGAGGACGCCGCGCAGGCGCAGGGCGCCGAGTACCAGGGCCGCCGGGCCGGCTCGATCGGCGACGTGAACGCCACCAGCCTCAACGTGGTGAAGAACCTGCCGACCTGCGGCGAGGGCGGGCTGATCACCACCGACGACGAGGAGCTGTACGAGCGGATCGTGCTGCGCCGCCAGTTCGGCGAGGACCTGCGGGCCGGCAAGGACCGCGACTACATCTCGCGGGTGCTGGCCGGCAACGAGAAGCTCAGCGCGGTGCAGGCCGCCTTCACCCGGCGCCAGTTGGCCCGGCTCGACGAATACCACGCGCTGCGCGCCAAGAACGTGGAGTCCTTCCTGGACCGGATCGGCCGGCTGCCGGGGCTGCTCGCCCCGCAGGTCCCCGCCGACCGCACGCACGCCTGGCACATCCTGCGGCTGCGCTTCTCCGCGGCGGGCCTGGGCCACCCCGAGGTCTCCGACGGGGCGCTGCGCGCGGTGCTCCAGCGGGCGCTGAAGGCGGAGGGCGTGCCGGTGGCCCCGTACCAGGTGGTACCGCTGCCGGGGCAGCGGGCCTTCCGGGAGCTGTCCGGCTTCGGCGGCTACCCGTGGCGGATCGAGGGGGCGGCGCGGCCGCGCCACGACATCTCCGAGTTCCCGGTCTCGCTGGCCGTGATCGAGGACTCGCTGACGATCCAGCGGATCCACCTCAACCCGGCGGCGGGCCCCGTCCTCGACCGGTGCGCGCAGGCCTTCGAGAAGGTCTGGGACCGGATCGAGGACCTGCTGCCGCTGGCGCGGGCCATGGAGTACCGCCCGCCGTGGCACGCCGCGGTCAACACCCCTGAGGAGAGCGCGTGAGCACCCTGCTCGACCCGCCCGCGACGGCGCTCGGACCCGCTGCCGCCGCTGCCGCCGCCGTGGTCCCCGCCGTGGCCCCTGCTACGGCCCCTGCCACGGCCCCGGCCGCGGCCCCTGCCGGTCTGGCGGACCTGGCGCACGAGGTGCGCGAGCTCGTCCTGCGGATGGGCACCACCGCCCACGGCACCCACGTCGGCGGCAGCCTCTCCGCGGCCGACCTCCTGACCGTCCTGTACCACGAGGTGCTGCGGCTGCGGCCGGAGCAGCCCGACTGGGCGGACCGGGACTGGTTCGTGCTCAGCAAGGGGCACGCGAGCGCCGCCCTGTACGCGGTGCTGGCCCAGCGCGGTTTCATCGACCGCGCCGAGCTGGCGACGTACGGCGCGCCGGGGAGCCGGCTCGCCGGGCACCCGCTGCGCCGGCTGCCCGGGGTGGAGTTCCCGACCGGATCGCTCGGCCACGGCCTGTCGCTGGCCTCGGGGGTCGCGCTGGGACTGCGCCGCCAGGGCCGGGCGGGGCGGGCCTTCGCCCTGCTGGGCGACGGCGAGCTCCAGGAGGGCTCGGTGTGGGAGGCCGCGATGAACGCGGGGCACCACGGACTCGACAACCTGGTCGCGGTCGTCGACCGCAACGGGCTGCAGATCTCCGGCTCCACGGAGGAGTGCGTGAGCCTGGAGCCGCTGGGCGACCGCTGGCGCAGCTTCGGCTGGGCGGTGGCGGAGGTGGACGGCCACGACCTGGGCGCGCTGCGGGAGGTGTTCGCGGCTCTGCCGGACACCGCCGGGCGGCCGACGGTGGTCCTGGCGCGGACGGTCAAGGGCCGCGGGGTGCCCCTGTTCGAGGGCAAGAAGAAGTCCCATTCGGTGCAGCTGACGCCTCGGCTGTTCCAGCGGGCCCTGACCGGCCTGAACGCGAGGAGGGCACGATGACCGCCACGATGCCGGAGACGGCCGCGAAGCCGGCCGAAACCGCCAAAGCAGCCGAGCCCGCAGAGCCGTCCTGGGAGGAGCGGTACGCGGTCCCCGCGCGCGAGGTGTACCGCCGCACGCTGCTGGAGCTGGCCCGGACCGACCCGCGGATCATCTGCGTGGACTCCGACATGGGCGGCCTGGAGACGCTGTTCGGCGAGGAGCTGCCGCGGCAGTACGTCAACGTCGGCATCGCCGAGGCCAACCTGATGGGGGTCTCGGCGGGGCTGGCGGCGACCGGGCTGCTGCCGTACGCGAACACCCTGTCGGGGTTCGCGGCGGCCCGCGCCTGCGAGCAGGTGAAGATCGACGTCGCCGGGAACAACCTGCCGGTGCGGATCGTGGCGACCCACGCCGGGCTGTCGGCCGGGCACTACGGGCCCACGCACCACGCGGTGGAGGACCTGGCGATCCTGCGGACGCTGCCGAACCTGACCGTGGTGGTGCCGGCGGACGCGGTGGAGACCGAGTACGCGGTGCGCGCCACGGCGGACCTGCCGGGGCCGCTGTTCCTGCGGCTGGGCCGGGCGGCGACGCCGCTGGTGCACGCGGAGCCGTACGAGTTCACGGTCGGCAAGGCGCGCGAACTGCGCGCCGGTACGGACGTCACCATCGTGGCGACGGGCCCGTACCCGGTGTCGATGGCGCTGGAGGCGGCGCGGGAGCTGGCCGGGCGGGGCGTCTTCGCCCGGGTGCTCAACATGCACACGATCAAGCCGCTGGACCGGGAGGCCGTGCTCGCGGCGGCGCGGGAGACCGGCGGGATCGTCACGGTGGAGGACCACCTGGTGGCGGGCGGCCTGGGGGCTGCGGTCTGCGAGGTGGTGACGCAGGACGCGCCGTGCCGGGTGCACCGGATCGGGGTGCCGGACCGGTTCTTCGACCACGTCGCCGACGAGCGGCAGTTGCTGGAGCTGGCCGGCATCAGCCCGGCGGAGATCGCCGCGGCGGCGGCCCGGCTGGCCGCCGCCCCACGGTGACGGGCCCGGCGGTGACGGGCCCGGCGGTGACCGGCCCGGCGGTGAGCAGCCCGGCGGTGAGCAGCCCGGCGGTGAGCAGCCCGGCGACGAGAAGCCTCGCCGCGAGCCGCCGGAACGCGAGCCGCCGGAACGCCGTTCAGGGGCGCGGCGCGCGGGCGGCCGGGCTGCGCCACCAGGCCAGCAGGCTGGTGTGGATCAGCCGGGGCTGGGCGAACGCCGCGATCCGCGCGGCGGGACGGGCGAAGAACAGCCCGTCCTCGGTGCGCCGGTCCGCCGCGGCGGCCAACGCCCCTTCCACGGCTTGCCGTTGGGATGCCGTGGCGCCGGGGAGGAAGTCGATGCCGAGCAGTGCCTCCTCCGGGGCGGCCGGCAGCGGCGCCCCGGTGCGGCAGCGGGTGCCGCACGGACCGGCCCACCAGGACACCGCCCAGCCGTCCCCGCCGGGGGCGTAGGGCGCTCCGGGCTCCTGCGGGGCGCGCGGGTCGCGCACCATGTGGACTTCGGAGAGCGGCTTGTCCGCGGCGCCGAAGTGACGGACCGTACGGAAGCCGACCCGGGCGTAGAAGGCCGGGTTGCCCCGCTCCACCACGGCGTCGAGCACGACCTGCCGGGCGCCCGCGGCCGCGGCCGCGGCTTCCAGGCGGCGCAGCAGCAGCCGGCCGAGCCCGGCGTGGCGCACCCGGGGGGAGACGGCCAGCCGGCGCACCTCCCAGTCCCCGTCGGGGCGGACCACGGCCCGCACCGATCCGGCGGTCTCACCGCCGAGGGAGGCGACCCACAGTCCGCGGCCCGCGGCGAGGTCCTCCCGTACGTCCCCGGCCCGTTCGCGGGCTCCGTCGGCGACGGGGAGGCCGGGCACCAGGTCGCCCGCCGCGTACGCGGCCGCGGTGACCGCCGCCACCTGCCCGCAGAGGTCTTCCGGGGCGGCGGAAACAGAGTCAAGGAATCGGATCTGGATATCGACGGCAGTGGCCGCCTTTTCTGTGGTGAGCACAGCCGCAACATAGTGGATGTGATGGGATTGGGAAACACCGTCGTCAATCTGTCCGCGCATTTCAACAATCGCGGAATACAGCCGCCGGACACCCCCGGCGACTACGGGTTCAATATCTGGCGCAATACGTTTCCGGCGGAGGAACTGCCGGAGCCCGGCTCCCTGGTGGACCTCGTGGGGGCCGTCTTCGAGTTCCCGGCCCGCGCGAGCGCCGCCGGCGACAACGTCCGCTGCCGCGGGCAGCTGGTGGAGCTGCCGGGCGGCCGCTGGGACTGGATCGGCCTGGTCGGCGCGGCCGAGCGGCGCACCGAGGACGAGGTCGAACTGCACTACGCGGACGGCACCGTGCGCCGGGAGTGGCTGCGGATGAGCGACTTCTGGCCGCAGACCGCCGCGTACTTCGGGGAGCCGCGGGCCTTCGTCACCGGCGGCATGCGCTACCCCCGCCACACCCACCCGCACCACGCGCCGTCGATCTGGCAGCAGCGGGTGCCGGTGCGCGTGCCCGCGCCGCTGGCCGCGGTGCGGCTGCCGGACAACCCGGCGATGCACGTCTTCGCGATGACCGTCACAGCGGACGAGGAGAGCCGTCTTGCGAGTTGAACTGGGACCCGTCGGCTACTGGCGGCACGAGCTGTCGCACTGCCTGCACACGACGGCCGGGGTCCTGCTGGGCTTCCACGGGCTGGATCCGGTGCAGGCGCTGGGCGCCGGCTGGGGCTTCGACTACCCGGCGGGCGACATCCGCCGCGAGGAGTACTACTTCCCGGGCGCGGCCGAGGACCTCTTCGGCGGGCTCGCCCCCTTCCACGACGTGCACTCGCGCTGGCACGAGCCGGCCGGCGCCCGCGAGGGCTGGGAGCAGGTGCGGGCCGCCCTGTCGGCGGGCACCCCGGTGGCGGTGGCCGCCGACAACTTCCACCTGCCGTTCCGGCCGGCCTACCGCGACGTGCACACCAACCACCTGATGGTGCTGTACGGCTTCGACGACACCACCGGCGACGTGTTCGTGGCCGACCCGGTGCCGCCCGCCTTCCAGGGGACCATCCCGCTGGCCGCGCTGGGCGCCGCACGGGACTCCGGCAACCCGGTCCACCACGACCGGGACCTGTTCTTCACCGCGAACCCGATCGGCAACCGCTGGCTGGAGCTGCGGATCGGGGAGCACCAGCCGGCTTTCGACGCGGAGTTCGTGGACCGGGTGACCGCCGCGAACCTGCGCGCCCTGCGGGCGGAGCCGGCCCCCGCCGACGCCGCCGCGGGGCACCTGCGCGGGCTCGCGGGGCTGCGCACCTTCCTGACGGAGGCCTTCGACAGGCTGCCCGAGGACCCGGCCGTGGGCGACGAGGTCTTCGTCGTCATCGGCCCCGTCCTCGCGGTGACCGGGCTGCACGCGGAGTTCCTGCGCGAGGCCGGCCGGCGCTTCGGCGAACTGCGGCTGGCCGAACTGGCCCGCGAGGTGGACCGGGTGGCCCACCACTGGTCCGCGCTGCGCATCGCGGTGGCCACGGCGGGCCCGGACCGGGCCGGGGCGGTGCCGGGGCTGCTGCGCCGCACGGCCGCGCTGCTCGACGCGTACGACCGGGCCCTGGACGGTCTCCAGAGCCGTCTGGAAGCCCGCGGGCACGCCCCTCGGGGCGCGTAGGGGTTATCCCCGACTGACTGCGCGGGGCCCCGCCCGGCAGGCTCGACCTGCGGTGGAAACGCCCGCGGAAAAACATGCCGAATACCGCATGGAAAGGAATGCTGTCTTGCTCAAGGAAGCATGCCCGGAATGCACCGGAGACGTCTCCGTCGCACCCGAGGTGGAACTCAACGAAATCGTCGAGTGTGCGGAATGCATGGCGGAACTCGAAATCGTTTCGCGCGAGCCGCTGATCATGGCCCTGGCCCCCGAGGCCGAAGAGGACTGGGGTGAGTAAGTGATCCGCGCCGGGATCGTCGGCGGGGCCGGGTACATCGGGGGCGAACTGCTCCGGATGCTGCTCGGCCACCCCGAGGTCGAGGTCGTGGCCGCCACGTCGACCCGCCTGTCCGGCAGGCGGGTCGACGGCAGCCACCCCAACCTCCGGGGTCTGACCGACCTCAGCTATGTCGCACCGGAGCAACTGCCCGAGTGCGACGTCCTCTTCTTCACCGCGTCCAGCCTGGACGACCCCGCCGGGCGGCCCGAGCTCGCCGCCCGCGGCAAGGTGGTCTTCGACCTCAGTGCCGACCTGCGGCTGAAGGACCCCGCGCTGTACCGCAAGCACTACGGCCGGGAGCACCCGGTGCCGGAGCTGCTCGCGGACGCCGTGAGCGGCCTGCCCGAGCTGCACCGGGAGAGGCTGCGCACCGCCGACCTGGTGAGCGTGCCCGGCTGCATGGCGAGCGCGTCGATCCTGGCGCTGAACCCGCTCGCCGCCGCGGGCCTGATCGAGTCCCGGGTCACCGTGGACGGCCGGGTGGGCTCCAGCGGTTCGGGCGCCTCGGCGGGCGAGATGAACCTGCACTCCGAGCGCAGCAACGTGCTGCGGGTGTTCGCCCCGCTGGGCCACCGCCACCAGGCCGAGATCAGCCAGGCCACCGGCCTGGACGCGCTGATGACGGCCACCGGTGTGGACGCCGTCCGCGGTGTGCAGGTCGTCATCCGGGCGACCGCGCAGCCGGGGGTCACGGAGGCGGCGATCCGCGCCGCCTACCGCACCGCGTACGCGGCGGAGCCCTTCGTCCGCGTCGTCGCTCAGAAGCGCGGCAACTACCGGTTCCCGGAGCCGAAGCTGCTGCTCGGCTCCAACTACTGCGACGTCGGCTTCGCCTACGACGCGCCGAGCCGCGAACTGCTCGTGATCGGGGCGCTGGACAACCTCGTCAAGGGCGGGGCGGGCAACGCCGTGCAGAGCATGAACATCCGCATGGGCTGGGACGAGCGGACCGCCCTGGGCTTCCCGGGCCTGCACCCGATCTGACCGGGCCGGGCCCGCGCCGGGCCCCGGCCCCGTACGCCTGCACCGGCGCCGACGGAACTCCCCCGGCGGCGCCGGGCCCCGCCCGGCCCACGCGGCCGCAGCGGCCGGCCCCGTGCACATTCGAGAGCGCCGTTCCGATCCGAGAGGCAGCGACACATGATTCACCCCGTCACCGTCGTCAAATGCGGTGGCAGCCCGGCGATCGACCGGGAGGCGATGTGCGCCGACATCGCGTCCCTGGCCGCCGCGGGCCGCCGTGTCGTGCTGGTGCACGGCGGGGCCGCCGAGGTCGACCTGCTGGCGGAGCGGCTCGGTGTCCCCCAGCGCCGGCTGACCACGCCCAGCGGCTCCTCCAGCCGCTACACCGACCCCGCCACGCTGGAGGTCCTCCAGCTGGCGCTCGCCGGCAAGGTCAAGCCCGCCCTGGTGGCGGCGCTGGGCCGCCACGGAGCCCGCGCCGCCGGGCTGACCGGCCTGGACGGGGCCACGGTCAGGGCCCGGCGGACCGCCGCGCACCGCGCGGTGCTCGACGGCCGCACCGTCATGATCCGCGACGACCACAACGGCCGGATCCGGAGCGTGGATCCGGCCCTGCTGACCCTGCTGCTGGAGCACGGCGTCGTACCCGTGCTCTCGCCGCCGGCCCTCGCCGAGGACGGCACCGCGGTGAACGTGGACGCCGACCGCACCGCCGCCGCGGTCGCCGCTGCCCTGGGGGCCGAGCGGCTGGTGCTGCTGACGGGGGCGCCGGGCGTACTGGCCGACCACCGCGACGAGTCCTCGCTGCTGCCCGAGTACCGGGTGCCCGCCGAGGGGCCCGTCGGGGACGCGGCCGTGGGCGGCATGAAGGCCAAGCTGCAGGCGGCCCGGGAGGCCCTGCTGGGTTCCGTGGCCGAGGTGGTGGTGGCCGACGGCCGCGTGAAGGACCCGGTCTCCGGCGCGCTCGGCGGCGCGGGGACCACCGTACGGCTGGCCGCCGTACACGAGACGGGCGGCGCCGCGCCGCTGACGACGACGGGGAGCTGACGGCGATGGCCGAGACGACGACCGGAACGACGGCCGGAGCGGGAACGGCGGCCGGCGCGGGTGCCGGCGCAGGTGCCGGCGCGGGTGCGCGCAGCCTCGCCGACACCCGCAAGGCCCTGCTGGCGCTGCGCGAGCGCCAGCGCACCACGGTGCGGGCGACGAGCACCTCCATCACCCCGGCGGCCCGGGACCGGGCGCTGCCGCTGTCGTTCACCCAGCAGCGGCTGTGGTTCCTGAACCAGTGGTCCCAGGGCAGGCCGGTCTACAACGCGCCGTCCGTGCTGCGCCTACGGGCGCCGCTGGACCTGCCGGCGTTCCGGCGGGCGCTGACCGCCCTGGTGGGGCGGCACGAGATCCTGCGCACCCGCTACCCGGAGCTGAACGGGGTGGCCTACCAGCACGTCGACCCGGCCCCCACCGAGGTCGCGCTGCCCGTCACCGACCTCGGCGCGCTCGCCGGCGCGGAGCAGGAGGCCGCGGTCGAGGCCCACGTACGGGCCGAGATCCGGCACTCCTTCGACCTGGCCGCCGAGCACGCCCTGCGGGTGTCGCTGGTCCGGCTCGGGCCGCGGGAACACGTCCTGGTCCTGGCCATGCACCACATCGCCACCGACGGCTGGTCCACGGACATCCTGACCCGCGAGCTCGTCGCCCTCTACCGGGCCGAGGCGGCCGGCTCCGCCCCCGAGCTGCCCGAACTGCCCGTGCAGTACGCAGACTTCGCGGTGTGGCAGCGCGGCCACCTGACCGGCGAGGTGCTGGACACGCAGCTCGCGTACTGGCGGGAGCGGCTGGCGGGCGCGGCGACCCTCGACTTCCCCGCCGACCGGCCCCGGCCCGCGGACCCCACCCGCGACGGCGCGACGCTGACCGAGATGCTGCCGGACGAGCTGCTGCGCGGACTGCACCGCACGGCCCTGGCCGAGCGCGCCACCCTGCTGACGGTGGTGCTCGCCGCGTTCACCGCGCTGATGTCCCGCTACACCGGCCAGGACGACATCGTCCTCGGCTCGGTGTTCTCGGGCCGCACCCGGCCGGAGATCGAGAACCTCATCGGCTTCTTCTCCAACACGCTGGTCCTGCGCACCTCCACGGAGGGCGACCCGACCTTCCGCGAGCTGCTGCGGCGCACGGGCGAGACCGTGATGGGCGCCCACTTCCACCAGGACCTGCCCTTCGGCACGCTGGTGGACGAGCTGGCCCCCGAGCGCGACCCGAGCCGCAACCCGCTCTTCCAGACCTGCTTCACCCTCCAGCACGCGGCGGCCGCCGAGGCCGAGGCGGGCGGTCTGTCCGCCGAGCCGTACCCGGCCGACCCGGGCACCGCCCGCTTCGACCTGGCCGTGCAGCTGACCGAGGTGCCCGGGCAGGGCCTGCGGCTGTGGGCCGAGTACTCCACCGAGCTGTTCGACACGGACCGGATCGAGCGGCTGTTCGGGCACTACGCGCGGCTGCTGCGGGCCGTCACCGAGAACCCGGAACTGCGCCTGAGCGAGCTGCCGCTGCTGACGGACGCCGAGCACCGGCAGCTGGTCCACGGCTGGAACGACACCGCGCGCACCTACGGCACGGAGGAGCTGTGCCTGCACCAGCTCGTCGAGTCCGTCGCCGACGCCCACCCGGACGCGGTGGCCGTGGTGTACGAGGGGACGGCGCTGACCTACCGGGAGCTCGACGAGCGGGCCGACCGCCTCGCCCGCGCGCTGCGCGCGCAGGGGGTCGGGCCCGAGTCGGTGGTGGGCGTGCTCGCGCGGCGCGGCCCGGCGCTGCCGGTGGCCTTCCTCGCCGTGCACAAGGCGGGCGGCGGCTACCTGCCGCTCGACCCGGACCACCCGGCCGCCCGCTGGGAGCTGCTGCTGGAGGAGGCCGGCGCCCGTACCGCCGTCACCACGGCCGACCTGGCCGGGGAGCTGCCGGCCTCGGTCACCGCCGTGCTCGCCGACGATCCGGCGCTCGCGGAGGGGCCCGCCCCCGGCCGGCTACCGGCGTCGGCGGGGCCGGAGAACCTCGCGTACGTGATCTTCACCTCGGGCTCGACCGGGCGCCCCAAGGGCGTGCAGGTGGAGCACCGCTCGATCGTCAACTTCGCGCGGGCCATCACGGAGCTGTTCCGGATGGGCCCCGGGGACCGGGTGCTCCAGTTCGCCAACCCGTCCTACGACGTCAGCCTGTTCGACTTCTTCTCCGCGCTGACCAGCGGCGCCGCCCTGGTGCAGGCGCCGCGCGAGACGCTGCTGGACCCCGGCCGGCTGACCGCGCTGATGCAGGACGAGCACGTCACCGTGGCCGACCTGCCGCCGGCGGTGCTCGGGGCGCTCGACCCGGCGGCGCTGCCGGAGCTGCGGATGCTCTTCGTCGGCCTGGAGGCCTTCCCCGGCGAGCTGGTCAACCGCTGGAACACCGGCGGGCGCGAGTTCCACAACGGCTACGGGCCCACCGAGGCCACGGTCGCCTGCATCGACTACAAGTGCCCGCGGACGGTGCACGACTCGATGCCGCCCATCGGCACCCCCCTCGCCAACTACCGGGCGCACGTGGTGGACCGGTTCGGCGCCCTGGTGCCCGTCGGGGTGCCGGGCGAGCTGCTCGTCGGCGGCACCGGGGTGGCCCGCGGCTACCTGAACGGCCCGGAGCTGACCGACGAGAAGTTCGTACCCGACCCGTACGGGGACGGCGGCGCGGACGGCGACGGCGGCGGGGGCGGCACGGGCGGCGGACGGCTCTACCGCACCGGCGACCTCGTGGTCCGCCGGGCCGACGGGAACCTGGAGTTCCGCGGCCGCGTCGACCAGCAGGTCAAGATCCGCGGGCTGCGCATCGAGCCCGGCGAGATCGAGCAGGCGCTGACCGCGGAGCCGGAGATCGCCGAGGCGGTCGTCGTCGCCCACGGCGAGGGCGCCGACGCCCGGCTGGTGGCGTACGTGGTCCCCGTCCCGGGGACGGATGCGCCGGACGACGGGGAGCTGCGCCGCCGCCTCGGCGGGCGGCTGCCCGCGCACCTGGTGCCCGCGCTCTTCGCCGTGCTCGCCGAGCTGCCGCGGGCGGCGAGCGGAAAGCTCGACCGGGCCCGGCTGCCGGAACCCGAACAGGCTGCGGCCGCCGTGGAGTTCGAGGCCCCCTCGACGCCCACGCAGATCGCGCTGGCCGGCATCTGGGAGGAGATCCTGGGCCGGGGCGGCTTCAGCACCCACGACGGCTTCTTCGCCGTCGGCGGCAACTCGCTCAAGATCACCCAGTTCGCGGCGCGGATCCGCGAGCGCTTCGGGGTGGAGCTGGAACTGCGCGAGCTGTTCGTCAACAGCACCCTCGGGCAGCTCGCCGACCTGGTCGAGGAGCGGGAGCTGGCCTCGGCCGACGACGCCGAGCTGCTGGCCCTGCTGGAGCGCGCCGAGGCCGCCGAGACGGCCGAAGCCGCCGAAGCTGCCGAAGCCGGACGGGACGGTGCGCTGTGACCGGCGGACACCCGGGCGCCCTCACCCCCGCCGAGGAGGAGTTCCGCGGGCAGGTGCGCGCCCTGCTGGCCGAGGAGCGCGTACGCGCCCTGGCCGCCGGGATCGCCGCGTACCCGCCGGACACCGAGGCGACGCACCTGCCGGTGCACCGCTGGCTGGGCGAGCGGGGCTGGCTGGCCCCGAACTGGCCGCAGGAGTACGGCGGGGCGGGCCTGGGCGCCGCCGAGGCGGCGATCGTCACCGAGGAGATGACGCTCGCCGGGATCCCCGACGACGTGCACGTCCTCAGCATCGACATCGTCGGGCGGTTCCTGCTGGAGGTCGGCACCGAGGAGCAGAAGAAGCGGCACCTGCCGGCACTGGCCGCCGGCGAGGAGATCGCCACCGTGCTGTTCACCGAGCCGGACGCCGGATCCGACCTGTCGGGGCTGCGCACCACCGCGCGCCGCGACGGCGACGGCTGGCGGCTGTACGGACAGAAGATCTACAACATGAAGTCGCAGTACGGCGAAGTGGCGCTGTGCGCGGCCCGCACCACCGAGTCACCGGTGGCGATGCACGGCATCACCCTCTTCCTGTTGCCGCTGCGCTCCCCCGGCGTCCACGTGGAGCCCGTTGCGACGCTGTGCAACGACCGGTTCAACCTGGTCGTCATCGACGGGGTGCGCCTCACGGAGGCCGACGTCCTCGGCGAGGTCGACAACGGCTGGGCCCTGATGAACGACCTGCTCCAACTGGAGCGCACCGGCGTCGACTTCCACGCCAAGGCCCGCCGCCTGCTGGACCTGGTGACCGAGCGGGCCGCGGCCGCGGGCCGGCTGGCGGACCCGGCGTACGCGCTGCCGCTGGCCGCCCTCGACGCCCGGCTGCGCGCCGGGCACGCCATGGCCTGGCAGCAGGTGCGCAACCTGGGCGCGGGCCGTCCGGACCCGGTCGGCTCGGCGATGGCCAAGTGGTACGTCACCGAGCAGATCCGGCCGGTGCTCGACCTCGCCCTGGAGGTCTGCGGGCTGGAGGCGGTCCTCACCGCCTGGGACGGCGCCGCGCCCGACGGCGGGGTGCTGGAGGCGGGGCTGCGGATGGGCCCCTCGCACCGGCTGGCCTCGGGGACCTCCGAGGTCATGCTCACTCTGATCGCCACCAACGGTTTGGGGCTGCTGTGACGACGGCCGTGCTCGACGAGCTGAGGGAACTGTTCGGACAGGAGCTGGCGCCGGTGCTGCGCCGGCTCGGGGAGCGCCCGCGCGGCGCCGCGGACGGGCCGGCGGCCCGGCTCGGCGAGGAGGACGCGGGCACCCGGGACGCCGTGTGGGCCACCCTGGCCGAACTGGGCGCCTTCGGCCCGCACCGCGAGGCCGAACGGGTCGCGATCGCCGAGCTGATGGGCGCCGCGCTCTACCAGAGCCCGTACCCGGACACCGTGACGGCGGCCGCGCTGCTGGCCGCCGCCGGGGATCCGGCGTACGGACCGCTGCTCGACCGGGTCGCCCTCGGCGCGGAGCGTCTCGTCCTCGCGGTCCGCGAGGACGGGCTGACCGGGCCCGCCCGGCCCGGCCGCCTCACCGTGCACCGCGAGGCGGACGGGTACGCGGTCACCGGCCGCCGGCCCTTCACCGCCTTCGCGGCCGACTGCGGCCACCTGGCGGTGGTCGGGGCCGGGCCCGACGGGGAGCCCGTACTGGCCCTCGTACCGCGCGAGCAGCCCGGGGTGCGCCTGACGCGCCGCGACGACATCGGCCGCGGAGACCTGTACGCGGTGGAGCTGGACCGGGCCGCGGTGACCGGGGCGGTCCACCCGGTGGGCGCGGCCTGGCCGGCCGTGCTGGCCGCGGCCCGGATCCGGCAGGCCGCCGCGCTGGCCGGAGCCGCGCGGGCCGCGGTGGAGCTGGCCGCGGAGCGGCTGAGGTCCCGGCAGGCCTTCGGGCAGCCGCTGGCCCGGCAGCAGGCGCCCGCCCACCGGCTGGCGGCGCTGGCCGCGGAGGCGGCGACCGCGGCGGCCTTCGCCCGCTCGGGGGCCGCGGCCGCCGACCGCGGGGAGGACGTACGCCGCACCGGCGCGCAGGCCCTGTACCTGGCGGGCGATCTGGCCCGGCGGGCGGCCGCCGAGTCGGTGCACCTGCACGGCGCGTACGGCATGACGGAGGCCTGCGACGCCCAGCTGTTCCTGCGCCGCGCCGCCGTGGACTCCCAGTGGCTGGGCACGGGCACCGAGCTGCTGCGGGAGGCGGCGGCGCCGCTCGCTCCCACCCCGAACCCGAGCTGATCCGAAAGGCCGCGCCATGCACGACTCCCCCCTGCTGGACCCGGTGCCGCTGCTGCGGGACCTGATCCGGATCGAGACCGTCAACCCGCCCGGCGACGAGGGCCGCCTCGTCGCCCACCTCGAACGGCTGCTGATCGCCGAGGGGATCACGGACTACAAGGTGGTCGGCCCCAGCGCGGAGCGCACCAACCTGGTGGTGCGCTTCCCCGGCCGGGGCGAGGCCCCGCCGCTGCTGCTGCACGCGCACTCCGACGTGGTGCCGGTGACGGGCCAGGAGTGGACGCACCCGCCGTTCGAGGGCCGCCTCGTGGACGGGGAGGTGTGGGGCCGCGGCGCGATCGACATGAAGGGCGGCCTCGCGATGATGCTGTCCGCGCTCTTCCGGCTGCGCGCGGCCGGGGAGCGGCCCGCCGGGGACGTGGTCCTCGCGGTCGTCGCCGACGAGGAGGACGGCAGCGGGGCGGGCGCCGCGTTCCTCGTCGAGCAGTACCCCGAGCTGTTCGAGGGGGTGCGGTACGCCATCGGCGAGGAGGGCGGAGCCGGGATCGAGCTGGCCGGGATCCGCTTCCACCCGGTGGTGGTGGCCGAGAAGCGGCCGGGCTGGCTGCGGCTGACGCTGCGCGGGCCCGGCGGGCACGCCTCGCGGCTGGCCGCGCCGGGCAATCCGACGGCCCGCCTGGGCGCGGTGCTGACGGCGCTGAGCGGGGCCCGGCTGCCGCGCCATCAGATGCCGGCCGCCGACCGGATGCTGGCCGCGCTGGCCGGGGCGCTGCCGGCTCCGCTGGCGGGGGCGGTGACCCGGCTGCGGGAGGACCGCGAGGGCGACGCGCCGCCGGCGGGGCTCCCGCTGAACGAGGCGCTCCAGCTGGACTCGGTGCTGCGGCACACCGTCAACCCGACGGTGGTGCGCACCGGACACAAGATCAACATGATGCCGGCGGAGATCACCGTCGACGTCGACGGGCGGATCCTGCCCGGGGAGTTCGAGGTCGCCGACCTGGTCGCCGAGATCCGCGCCCTCATCGGCGGGGAGGGCGAGGACACCGACGCGATCGGCATCGAGCTGCTGCACGAGGACCCCCGGGTCCGCCCCGAGCTGATCGCGGAACCCGAGTTCGGGCCGTTCTACGACCGGCTGGAGGCGATCCTGCGCGAGGCCGACCCCGAGGCCGTACCGCTGCCGGTGATGAGCCCGGCCACCACCGACGCCACCGTCTTCGCCCGCCTGGGCATCCGCTGCTACGGCTGGCTGCCGCTGCTGCTGCCCGCCGGGGCCCCGCACCGCCGACTGCTGCACTGCGCCGACGAGCGGATCCCCGTGACCGCCCTGGAGTTCGGCACCCGCTGCCTGACCGAACTGCTGCGCACCTACCCCTGAACCGCCGGTCCCCTGACGACGAAGGCCAGTGACGCCATGTCCTCCGAGTTCCTCTCCCCGCAGCGCGCCGCGCTGCTCGCGCAGCTGCGCCGCGGGCGCGGCCTCGGCTCCGCGCCCGGCGGCATCACGCGCCGGCCCGACCCGGCCGCCCCCGCCGCCCCGTCCTCCGGGCAGCGCCGGCTCTGGTTCTTCGACCAGCTCCAGCCGGGCAGCGCCGCGTACACCATCGCCTGCGGCGTGTGGCTGCGCGGCCGACTCGACCGGCCGGCGCTGGAGCGGGCGCTGACCCGCATCACCGAACGGCACGAGGTGCTGCGCAGCGTCCTGCGGGCCGATGGCGAAGGCGGCGTACGGGCGGTGGTCCTGCCCGCCGCGCCCGTCGCCGTCCGCACGGTGGACGCCCCCGGTGAGGCCGGGGAGGAGCTCGTCCGGCGGGCCGGGCGGATCGCCGCCGAGCCCTTCGACCTCGCCGCCGGGCCGCTGCTGCGCTGCACCCTGCTGCACGGCGCCGGCGATGCCCGGCTGCTCGTCCTGGCCATGCACCACGCCGTGTCCGACGGCTGGTCGCTCCAGGTGCTGATCCGCGAACTGGTCGAGCTGTACGGGGCGCAGGCCGAGGGGCGGGAGCCGCGGCTTCCCGAGCTGCCGGTCCAGTACGCCGACTACGCGCTGTGGCAGTCGCAGTGGCTGTCCTCCCCGGCGGCGGCCGCGCAGCTGGAGCACTGGCGGGCGCGGCTCGACGGGGCCGTCCTCGCCGACCTGGCCACGGACCGGCCCCGGCCGGCCCGTTCCGACTTCTCCGGGGCGCACGCCCGCTTCGAGGTGGGCCCGGCGGCCGGCGCCCGGATCGGGGCGCTCGCCGACCGGCTGCGCACCACCCCCTTCACCGTCGCCATGGCCGCGTTCGCCGCGGTCCTCGCCCGCTTCACCGGCCAGGACGACCTCGTGGTGGGCACGCCGGTGGCGGGCCGCGGCCGGGCCGAGACGGCCGCGCTGGCCGGGTTCTTCGTCAACACCCTCCCGGTGCGCATCGACCTGTCGGGCGACCCCACCCTGGAGGAGCTCGTGGGGCGGACGCACGGCGAGGTGCTCGACGCGCGGGCCAACGCCGACGTGCCCTTCGACCACCTGGTCGAGGAGCTGCGCCCGCAGCGGGACGCGGGCGGCCGCACCCCGCTGGTGCGCTACCTGTTCCAGTCCGACGAGCAGGCCCAGGACCCGGTCGTCGTGGGCGGCCTGGAGATGCTGCCGGTCCGGCTCGACACCGGCACCGCCAAGTTCGACCTGGCCGTGGACCTCTCCCCGCGCGCCGACGGCGGCTTCGACGGGCTCGTCGAGTACAGCACCGAGCTGTTCGACCCGGCCACCGTGGAGCGGATCGCGACCGCGCTGCGGCTGGTACTGGAGGAGGCCGGGCCCGCGCGGGCCGCCGCCCTGTCGGGGCTGCCGGTCATGACGGAGACGGACCGCGCCGTGCTGCTGGAGCGGTGGAGCGGGGCGGGCGTGCCTGCCGTGGCGACGGACACCGCCACCGTGCACGGGCACATCGAGGCCCAGGCCGACCGCACCCCGCGGGCCACCGCCGTGCAGTACGGCGAGGAGCGGCTGAGCTACGCCGAACTGGACGAGCGCGCCAACCGGCTGGCGTGGGAGCTGCGGGCGCGCGGGGTCGGCCCGGGCTCGCTGGTCGGGGTGGCGCTGCCGCGCGGCCTGGACCTGATGATCGCGCTGCTCGCCGTGCTCAAGTCCGGCGGCGCCTACCTGCCGCTGGACGCCGGCTACCCGGCGGCCCGGATCGAGATGATGCTGGAGGACGCCGGGGCCCGGGTCGTCGTCGCCGACACGGACGCCGTACCCGCGGAGCTGACGGCCGCGGCCGGGGCCGCGGGGGCGCAGGTGCTGTGCCTGCGCCGGGACGCGGACGTGGTCGCCGCCCGTCCGGGGCACCGCCCGCAGGCCGGCGCCGGGGCCCGCGACCTCGCGTACGTGATCTTCACCTCGGGGTCCACGGGACGGCCCAAGGGCGCCATGAACGAGCACGGCGCCGTCGTCAACCGGCTGCTGTGGATGCACCGGGCGTTCGGGCTCGCCGAGGGCGAGGGCGTGCTCCAGAAGACGCCCATCGGCTTCGACGTCTCCGTGTGGGAGCTGTTCTGGCCGCTGATGGTGGGCGGCCGGTGCGTGCTCGCCCGGCCCGGCGGCCACCAGGACCCCGAGTACCTGTGCGACCTGATCGCCTCGGCCGCGATCACCACCGTGCACTTCGTGCCCTCGATGCTGGCCGCGTTCACCACCGCCGGCCGGCTGCCCGCCGTACGCGACACCCTGCGCCGCATCGTGTGCAGCGGGGAGGAGCTGCCCGCCGCGCTGGTCACCGAATGCGCCGGACCGCTCCCGGACACCGGGGTGTTCAACCTGTACGGGCCCACCGAGGCCGCCGTCGACGTGACCTGGTACCCGTGCGCCGAGGGGTACGGCGGCCGGGTGCCGATCGGCCGCCCCATCGACGGCGCGCACGTGTACGTCGTCGACCGCGCGGGCCGGCCCGTCCCCGTCGGCGTGGCGGGCGAACTCCTCCTGGGCGGCCCGGCCGTGGGCCGCGGCTACTGGCGCCGGCCCGGGCTGACCGCGCAGCGGTTCGTACCGGACCCCTTCGGCGCGCCCGGGGCCCGGCTCTACCGCACCGGCGACCTGTGCCGGTGGCGGGTGGACGGCACTCTGCTGTACCTGGGCCGGATCGACGACCAGGTCAAGCTGCGCGGGATGCGCATCGAGCCCGGCGAGATCGAGGAGGCGCTGCGCACCCACCCGGGCGTGGACTCGGCGGTGGTCTCGGTGCGCACCGGCAGCTCCGGAACCCCGGTGCTGGTGGCGCACGTCCGCCCCGCCGAGGCCCCGGACGCGCCCGCCGAGGGACCGGACGCGCCCGCCGCCGACGGGCTGGCCGCCGTACTGCGGGCGCACCTGCGGGAGCTGCTGCCGGCCCACATGGTGCCGACGGCCTTCGCCGCCGTCGCCGAGTGGCCGCTCGGCCCGAACGGCAAGCTCGACCGGCGCCGGCTGCCGGACCCGGAGCCCGCCGCCCCCGAGGCCGGCCGGGTCGCGCCCGCGACGCCCGTGGAGAGCGAGCTGTGCGCGATCTGGGCGCAGGTGCTCGGCGTGCCCGCCGTCGGCGCCACCGACAACTTCTTCGACCTCGGCGGGCATTCGCTGCTCGCCACCCAGCTGCTCGCCCGGGTACGGGCGCGGTACGGGGTGGAGCTGCCGCTGGGCCGGCTGTTCGCGGCGCCGACGGTGCGCGCGACGGCCGAGGCCCTGGCCGCGGCCGGGCGCCGCCCGGCGTCCGCCCCTTCCCTGCGGCGCATCGACCGGTCCGCCTACCGCGTACCCGCCCCTTCGATTGCGGAGTGACCCCTGACATGACCCAGACCGAGATGTCCGAGGAACTGTTCTCCCTGCCCGCCTCGTTCGGGCAGAAGCGGATGTGGCTGCTGGAGCAGGCGGGCAGCGGGACCGCCCTCTACGCGATGCGCGCCGCCCTGCGGCTGCGCGGCCCGCTGGACCACGGGGCGCTGGAGCGGGCCCTGACCGAGGTGGTCGCCCGGCACGAGGTGCTGCGGAGCGTGCTGCGGCTGGACGGCAACGACATCGCGCAGGTGGTGCGGGCCCCCGGCCCGGTGGCCCTGCCCGTCGTGGACGTGCCCGGCGGCCCGGATGCGGCCGTGGCCCTGGCCGCGGAGCTCAGCCGGGAGCCCTTCGACCTGGCCGCCGGCCCGCTGCTGCGCTGCACGCTGCTGCGGCTGGCCGACGAAGACCACGTACTGCTGGCGCTGGTCCACCACAGCGTCTGCGACGGCATGTCGCTGGGCGTGCTGCTGCGCGAGCTGACGGCCCTGTACGAGCCCTGCCTGCACGGCACCCCGCACCCGCTGGAGGAACTGCCGCTCCAGTACGCGGACTACGCCGTCTGGCTGCGCGAGCAGGTGGCCTCCGGCGCCCTGGAGGAGCAGCTGGCCTACTGGGGAGAGCGGCTCGCCGGGGTGCGCGAGCTGCGGCTGCCCGCGGACCTGCCGCGCCCCGCGGTGCGGGCGTGGTCGGCGGTGTCGGCGCCGGTGAAGGCGGCGGCGCCGGTGGTGCGCCAGCTGCGGCTGACCGCCCCCGGCGGCGGGGTGACCGCCTCCATGGTCGCCCTGGCCGCGTACGCGGTGGTGCTGTCGCGGTGGAGCGGGCAGAGCGACCTGGTGGTGGGCCTGCCCGTGGCCGGGCGGCCCGAGGTGGACCTCGAACCGCTGGTCGGATTCTTCGTGAACACCCTTCCGATCCGCGTCGACCTGTCCGGGGACCCGTCCTTCGGCGAGCTGCTGGCCCAGGTCCGGGACCGGTGCGTGGAGGCGTACTCCCGGGCCGACGTGCCGTTCGAGCTGATGGTGGAGCGGGCGCACCCGGACCGGCGGGCCGGCCGGCTGCCGCTCGCGCAGACGCTGCTGAACGTGCAGCAGTCCGTACCGCTGGGCCTGGCAGCGATCACCGGTGTGACGCTGGAGCCCGTCGAACTCCCCGACACCGCGCTGCAGTTCGACGCGGTCGCGGACCTGGTGGAGCAGGGCGACGCGGTGACCGGGCACGTGTCCCTGTCCGCGGACCTCTTCACCGCCGAGACCGCCGCCCTCGTGGCGCGCTCGCTGTCCGCGGTGCTGCGGGCCGCCTCGGCGGCTCCCGGCACCGTCTTGTCGGCGCTGCCCTGCCCGGTGGCCGACGCCCGCGCGGCCGCGGGCGGCGCCCAGGTGTCCGACGAGGCGTACGAAGAGGCCCCCGCGGCCCTCCCGGCCGGCGGCGGGAAGCCGCAGACCCCCGGCGAGCACCTGCTGGTCGCGCTGTGGCGCGAGGTGCTGGAGGTCTCCGAGGTCGGGGTCCACGACGAGTTCTACGCCCTGGGCGGGAACTCGATGCGGGCCGTGCGGATCGTGACCGCCGCCCGGGAGCAGGGGTTGGAACTTCCCCTGGACCGGATGCTCGGCCAGCACACCATCCGCGAGGTCATCGCCCACACCGAGGCCGCCACCGCGGCCGGGCAGCGCACCACCACGGCCGCTGCCGCGGCCGCCTGACAGGAGACACCCCGTGACCACCACCCAGACCCCCGCGCCCGCCACCGCCACCGCGGAACCCGCAGCAGCCGACACGCCCACCGCGCCCACCGCGCCCACCGGCAAGGACTACTCCGTACCGGTGCTGCCCGGTACGGGGGACACGGACTACGCCCGCTACATGCGGACCGACACCCTGCTGTCCCTCCAGCGCCGCCCGGAGGAGGTCATCCACCGCGACGAGCTGCTCTTCCAGGTGGTGCACCAGTCCACGGAGCTGTGGCTCAAGCTCGCCTGCCAGGAACTCACCGACAGCACCCGGCTGATCGGCGAGGGCGCCTTCGACACGGCCGTACGGCTCCTGGAGCGGGCCCGGCTCGGCGTGCGGCTGGCCACCGACCAGCTGGAGATGATGCGCCGGCTCTCGCCCTGGGACTTCCAGACGATCCGCACCGTCCTGGGCCACGGCTCCGGCTTCGAATCCCCCGGCTGGGCGGCCGCGCGCCGCGCCACCGCCCTGCTCGGCGAGGCCTTCGACCGCGTCGTCGACGAGCGGGGGATCGACCTCGCCGAGGTCTACCGCACGCAGCCCGACACTCCCGTGCACCGCCTCGCCGAGGCCCTGATCGGCTGGGACGAGGGGATCTCCCTGTGGCGGGTGGAGCACTGCAAGATGGCGCTCCGCCTGCTGGGCGAGGACGTCCTGGGCACCAAGGGCATCCCCATCGGCGTGCTGACCAAGCTGATCGGCCACCAGTTCTTCCCGCGCCTGTGGCTCGTGCGCACCGAGCTCACCCGCACCGGCCCGATGGGCGACGCCGCCCCGGCCACCACCCCGGCTCCGACCCCCGCGGCCCCGTCCCCGGCGGCCCCGCTCCCCGAGGAGAACGCCCGCACATGAAAGCCCTCACCGACTGGCTCGCAGCGCCCGAGCCGGACCGTTTCCCCTACGCCGGCGTGGTCGCGGCCTACCGGGAGGGCGGCAAGCACTTCGTCTCCGACCCGCTGCTGGCCCTGCTGGACCGGGCGCGCGGGGAGCTGACCGCCGCGCCCGCCCCGGCCGGGGCCGGGCAGGAGGCCGCGCGCGAGGTGCTGGACCGGTTCCTGGACACCGCCCTCGACAAGTACGACGGCCGCTACGACTACCCCACCTACACCGCGCTGTCCCTGCTGGCCCCGCCCGCCGGGGCCGGCCCCGAGGAGATACGCGGGCACCGCGACCGGCTCGTCGTGCACCTCCTCGGCGACCTCGCCCGCTTCGAACTGGCCGCCGTGGCCGGGGAGACCGCGCTCCTGCCGGAGCTGCGCCCGTCCCCGCTGCTGGTCGGCAAGCGCCACCGGCTGGCGCTGCGGGTGGCCGCCCCGGCGCTGGCCCGCCTCGGGCTGCCCGGCCCCGTACCGGGCGAGGAGCCCGGGAAGGCGGCGCGCCGGCTGTGGGAGACGGCCGACGCCTCGATGACCGGGCGGGAGCGGCTGGTGCTGGACCTGAGCATGCTGCCGGTGCACGTCACGCACGACGAGTACCTGTTCATCCGCGTGCTCCAGGCCTTCGAAGCCACCTTCACCCTGCTGGCGGCCGAACTGCGGTCGGCGATCGAGTCCCTCGACGCGGGCCGCGGACCGGCCGCCGCGGACCGGCTGCGCCGCGCGGCGACCGCCCTGACGGAGTCCGCGCCGCTGTTCTCGCTGCTCGCCACCATGCAGGCCGAAGCCTTCCGGGTGTTCCGGGAGTTCACCGAGGGGGCCAGCGCCATCCAGTCGCGCTCGTACAAGCTGGTGGAGTCCCTGTGCCGGACCCCGGACGCCGAGCGGCTCCACTCGCACGCCTACCGCTCCGTGCCCGAGGTCCGCGAACAGGTGCTGGCCGGGCAGCGGACCCTGGACGACGCGTACGCGGAGGCCCTGGCCGGGCCGCGCGCCGGACGCGGCCGCGTGCTCCCGGCGGCCGCCGCGATGGAGGAGTTCGCCTCCGCGCTGCGCCGCTGGCGCCAGACCCACTACCGGCTCGCCGTACGGATGCTGGGCAGCCGCAGCGGCACCGGATACACGGAGGGGACCCCCTACCTCGGTGAGGTGCGGAAGATCCCCGTGTTCGACTCCGTGCACCGCGCTCAGGAGTCGGAAGCCACCTCCGCGGCCTGATCCGTGGCCTCCCGCTCCGGGATGGCGCGCAGCGTGCGTACGGACCGGCCGGCGATCGGCGCGATCGAGAGCAGCAGCAGGACCGGTGCGACGGCGAGGGCGGTACGGGCCCCCGCGTACTGGGTGAGCAGCCCGGCGCAGGTGGTGCCCAGCGTGAGCATCCCGAAGCTGATGAGCCGGTAGGTGGCGGTCATCCGGGCGTACAGGTGCGGGGCGGTGAGCCGCTGCCGCATGGTCACCGCGATCACGCTGCCCGCGGAGGCCCCTCCGGTGCCCAGCAGGTAGGCGAGTGCGCTCACGGGCAGGTCGGCGCCGCCGCCGTCGGCGGTGAGCAGCAGCAGGTAGGGCGTGGTCGAGAAGGCCAGGACGGTCAGGAAGGCCGGTCCGAAGCCGAGGCGGCGCAGCAGCTGCGGGGCGGTGAGCGCCCCGGCCACGGCGCCGAGCCCGCCGGCGACCATGACGAGCCCGAAGTCGGCGCTGTCGTGGCCGAGTTCGCGGACGAAGCGCATCAGGAAGGCCAGGTTGAGCAGGGCGATGCCCGCGTTGTAGATGCCTGCGTGGACGGCGACGGCGCGCAGCGGCGGGTTGTCCAGGACCGAGCGCAGCCCCTCCCCCAGTTCCCGGCGCAGGTCGCGGGGGGCGGCGGAGCGGACGGTCTTCTCCCGGTGGCGTACGAGCATCAGGGCGCTGGCGGAGGCCAGGTAGGACAGGGCGTCGAAGACGAGGGTGGCGGCGGGGCCGAAGAGCGCGGCGAGCCAGCCGGCGAGGCCGGGCCCGGCGGTGCCGCCGACGGCCTGGTTGGCCGTCACCAGGCTGTTGGCGGCGGGGAGCTGGGCGGCCGGCAGCAGCCGCGGCAGGTAGGCGGTGGCGGCGATGTCGTACACCGCGCTGAGGGAGCCGCCGAGCAGGGCGATCAGCCACACGTGCCACAGGGCGAGGCCGTCGAGAAGGGCGAGGACGGGGACGGCCAGGACGAGGGCGAAGCGGGCGAGGTCGGCGGCGATCATCACGGGGCGGGCGGGCCGGCGGTCCAGCCAGACCCCGGCGAACAGCGGCAGCAGGAAGAACGGCGCCATGTAGAGGGTCTGGAGCAGGCCGACCTGGGTGCCGCTGGCGTGCAGGCCGGTGACCATCAGCAGCGGCAGCACGAACTCCGTGATCTTGGAGCCGAACTGGGAGACGGCGTCCCCCGCCCACAGGGCCCGGTAGTCGCGGGTGGTGCGCAGCGGGTGGCGGGGGCGGGCCGTCCCGGGGCCGGTCTCGGTGCGTGGCCCAGTGCGTGACTCGGTACCTGGCTCGGTGCTCGTCATGGTGACCTTTCCACGGGTTCTCGGCGCCCGCGGCGTTAACGGCGTTAACGCCGTTAACGCCGCGGCCACGAGACGCCGTTGACGGCGGACTGCGGGAGACCGGGGTCCGGGCACCCTGACGGACTCTCACAGCCCGTACGCGCACGGGGCAGTCGGGGAAAGTCCCGATCGAGCCGGGGACGGCGGCTGGGCCAAGGTGTGCACCGTTGACCACGGTGTGATCGAGGTGAGGTCGTTAAATGAACTGGCGAGACGTACTTTCCGGTACGGCGCAGGAACGCCCGCACGCGACGGCCTTCCGCTTCCACTCCGAGGAGCCGGGCGAGCCCGAGGCGCTCGACTGGGCCGGGCTGGACGCCCGGGCCCGGGCCGTCGCGGCGCACCTGGCGGACCTCGGGCTGGCCGGGCGCAGCGCCGTCCTGCTGTTCCCCGCCGGACTGGACTACGTGGCCGCCTTCTTCGGCTGCCTGTACGCGGGGGTCGTCGCGGTCCCCGCGTACCCGCCGAGCCGGGGTGTCCGTTCCACCGAGCGGCTCGCCGCGATCGTGCGCGACAGCGGCGCGGAGGTGGCACTGACGACCGCGGTGATCCGCGACCGGCTCGCCCCGCGCCTGGCCTCCGCCGACGGGGTGCCGCCGCTGCGGCTGGTGGCGACCGACGCGATGAGCGCCGAGGACGCGCCGACGTGGCACGCCCCGCGGATCGGCGAGGACGCCACGGCCTTCCTCCAGTACACCTCCGGCTCCACCTCGACGCCCCGCGGCGTCGTCCTCAGCCACGGCAACCTGCTGCACAACACCGCGATGATCGGCCGGGTGTTCGGGCTGGACAGCGGGATGCGCGGGGTGTCGTGGCTGCCGATGTACCACGACATGGGCCTGATCGGCTCGGTCATGGGGACCGTCCGCGCGGGCGGCACGATGTCGCTGATGGCGCCGAGCACCTTCGCCCGCGACCCGCTGCGCTGGCTGGGCGTGGTCGCCGAGGAGCGGGCGACCGTCACCGGCGGCCCCAACTTCGCCTACGACCTTGCCGTCGAACGCACCACCGAGGAGCAGCGGGCCGCCCTGGACCTATCGTCCTGGCAGGTGGCGTACAACGGGGCGGAGCCCGTCCGCCCGGCCTCGCTGCACCGCTTCGCCGAGGCCTTCGCCGTCTCCGGCTTCCGCCCCGAGGCCTTCCTGCCCTGCTACGGGCTGGCCGAGGGCTCCCTGCTGGTGACGGGCGGCCCCGCGGGTACCGGCTTCCGCACCTGCGAGCCGCCCGCCGGCTCCGGCGTGGCCGGCGAACTGGTCGCCTCCGGGGTGCTGCCGCCCGAGCAGCGGCTGGAGATCGTCGACCCGCAGACCCGGCTGCCCGTGGCCGACGGGGAGATCGGCGAGGTGTGGGTGGCCGGCCCGAGCGTGGCGCGCGGCTACTTCAACCGCACCGACGCCGTCGCGGACACCTTCGGCGCGCTCGTCGAGGGCGGTGACGGCACCGGCTTCCTGCGCACCGGCGACCTCGGCTTCCTCTCGGGCGACGGCGACGCGCGCGAGCTGTACGTGACCGGCCGCCGCAAGGACCTGATCATCGTCCGCGGCCGCAACCACTACCCGCAGGACATCGAGCTGACCGCCGAGCGCTGCTCGCCCGCGCTGCGCGGCAACGGCGGCGCCGCCTTCTCCGTCACCGGCGCCGACGGCGCCGAGCAGCTGGTCGTGGTCCAGGAGCTGATCCACGGCCACGGGCTGGCGGATCCGGCGGAGCTGGCCCGCACCGTGCAGGCCAAGGTCGCCGAGCAGCACGAGGTGCGCCCGCACGCCGTGGTCCTGATCCGTACGGCCTCGCTGCCGCGGACCTCCAGCGGCAAGGTGGCCCGGCACGCCTGCCGCGCCGCCTACCTGGCGGGCGAACTGCTGGTGACCGCCGTCCACGCCGACGAGGAGCAGCCGGCCGCCGCGGCCGGGGACGCGGCCGCCGCCGCGGAAGTGCCCGTACCGGCCGCCGGCGACCACGCGGCGGTCCTCGCCCACCTGCGGCGGGCCGCGGCCGTGCTGCTGCGGACCCGGCCCGAGGAGGTGCCCGCGGACGCCTCCCCGGCGGCCCTGGGCCTGGACTCGCTGGACTCCGTACGGCTCCTGCACCGGCTCCAGCGGGAGTTCGGGCTGGAGCTCGGCCCGGAGGAGGCCTTCTCGCTGACCCTGGCCGAACTGGCCGAGGCCATCGTCGCCGGCGCCGGCACCGTCGCCGGGGCACCGGGCACGGCTCCCGCACTGCTCGACGACGCCCCGCCCGGGGACGGCGAACTCGCGCACGGGCAGCGGGCCATGTGGTTCCTGCACCGGATGGACCCCGACAGCTCCGCCTACCACCTCGCCGCCGCCGCCGAGCTGTCCGGCGAGGTGGACGCGGCCGCGCTGCGCCGCGCGCTGGCCGCCGTCGTACGCCGCCACGCGGCCCTGCGCACCACCTTCCCCGAGGTCGGCGACGGCCCCGTGCAGCGCGTCCACGCCGTCCTGGAGCCGGAGTTCACCGCAACCGACGCGAGCGCGTGGCCCGCGGAGCGGATGCGGGCCGAGCTGACCGCGCTCGCCTACCGGCCCTTCGACGTGGAGGCGGGTCCGCTGCTGCGGGTGGCCCTGCTGCGCTGCGGGCCCGGCCGCCACCGGCTGGTCGTCTCCCTGCACCACCTGGTCTGCGACCTGTGGTCCCTGGAGGTCCTGCTGCGGGAGCTCGGCGCGCACTACCGGGCCGAGACCGGCGGCCCCGCCCCCGACGCGCGGGCCGTGCCCGGGTTCGGCGCGGCCGTGCGCCGCCAGGCCGGACGGCTCGCCGGGGCGGAGGGCGAGCGGCTGTGGGAGTTCTGGCAGCGCGAGCTGGAGGGCGCCCCGACCGTACTGGAACTGCCCGCCGACCACGTCCGCCCGGCCCGCCGGCGCGCCCCGGCCGGGGTGCGGCGCTTCCGGCTGGAGCCCGGGACCGCCGCCGCGCTGGGCGCCCTCGCCCGCGCCGAGGGGACCACCCTCTACACGGTCCTGCTGAGCGCGTACCAGCTGATGCTGGGCCGGACGGCCGGGCAGGCGAGCCTGCTCGTGGGCTCCCCCGTACACGGCCGGGAGCACGCCGACACGGCGGAGGTGGTCGGGCCGTTCCTCAACACCGCGGTGCTGCGCGCCGATCTGGTGCCGGGCGAGTCGTTCACCGCCCTGCTGCGGCGGGCCGCGCGGAGCGTACCGGCCGCCCTGCGGCACAGCGCGATGCCGCTGTCGCTGCTGGTCGAGCGGAGCCGGGTGGCGCGCGACACGAGCCGCACCCCGCTGGTGCAGGCGCTGTTCACGCTCCAGTCGGGCCCCCTGGCGGCGTTCGTCCTGGGCGATCCCGCCTCCCGGTTCGACCTGGGCGGGCTGGAGATGCGGCCGGTGCCGCTGGACCAGCCGCACGCCCAGATGGACCTCCAGCTGACCTTCGCCGAGGTGGACGGCACGCTCAGCGGGCTGCTCCAGTTCGACCGCGCCCTGTTCGAGGACGCCACGGCCGAGCGGATGGCCGCCGGGCTGTGCGCCCTGCTGGACGCCGTCGCCACGGACCCGGAGCGCCCCGCCGCCCTGCTGCCGCTGATGCCCGCCGCCGAGCGGGCCGCCGTCCTGCACGGCCGCAACGACACGTCCGTGCCGGGGACTTCGGACGTCCCGGTGCACGAGCTGGTGGCCGCGCAGGCCGCCCGGACGCCCGACGCGCCCGCCCTGGCCTTCGACGACACCGAGTACGCGCTCGGCCCGGCCGGGCCCGCCCCGGACGCGGACCGGGTGCGCGCCACCCGGACGCTGAGCTACCGGGAGCTGGACGCGGCCGTGAACCGGCTCGCCCGGCTGCTGCTCGCGCGGGGGCTGCGGGCCGAGGAGACCGTGGCCGTGCGGCTGCCGCACGACGAGACGACGGTCGTGGCGATGCTCGCGGTGCTGCGGGCGGGCGGCAGCTACCTGCCGGTCGATCCGCACCTGCCGGCCGAGCGGATCGCGTACCTGCTGGCCGACAGCGGCGCCCGCATCGTGCTCACCGACTCGTCCGTGCTCACCGACTCGTCCGTGGACACGGCCGGTACGGGCGATACCGCCGGTGCGGGCGATACCGCCGGTGCGGCCGGCACGGCCGGTGAGCCCGGCGCGGCCGAAGCCCCCGCGGCCGGACCGGTCCGGCTCCTCCTCGACGAGCTCGCCGGGGAACTCGCCGCGCTGCCCGCCTCCCCGCCGCCCGGCGTCCGCGTACGCCCCGACCAGGCGGCGTACGTGCTCTACACCTCCGGCTCGACCGGCCGCCCCAAGGGGGTGCAGGTCCCGCACGGGGCCCTGGCCAACTTCCTCGCCGCCATGGTCCGGCTGCTGGGGCCCGCCGAGGGCGGCCGGCTGCTCGCCGTGACCACCTTCTCCTTCGACATCTCCGCCCTGGAGGCCTACCTCCCGCTGATCACCGGCGGCTGCTCCCACATCGCGGCGCGCAGGATCGCGGCCGCCGGGGAACAGCTGCGGGTGCGGCTGGAGTCCGGCGCCTTCTCGATGATGCAGGCCACCCCCGCGACCTGGCGGCTGCTGTGCGAGGCGGGCTGGACCGGCACCCCGGGCCTGGCGATGGCCAGCGGCGGCGAGGCCCTCTCCCCCGGACTGGCCCGCACGCTGCTGTCCTTCGGTACGGGCACCCTGTGGAACCTGTACGGGCCGACCGAGACCACCGTGTGGTCGACCGGCACGCAGGTCACCGCGGTGCCGGGGGCCGCCACCCCGCTGGGCGCGCCCATCGCCAACACGCAGGTGTACGTGCTCGACGCGGCGCTGGAGCCGGTACCCGCCGGCGCGGCCGGCGAGCTGCTGATCGGCGGCGCCGGGCTGGCCCGCGGCTACCTGGGCCGGCCGGGCCTGACGGCGGCGGCGTTCGTGCCGGACCCGTACGGGGAGACCCCCGGCGTCCGCCTGTACCGGACCGGAGACCTGGCGCGGACCACCGCGGACGGCCGGACCGAGCTGCTCGGGCGGGTCGACAACCAGGTCAAGGTCAACGGCCACCGGATCGAACTGGGCGAGATCGACGCCGCGCTCAGCCGGCTGCCGGCGCTGAGCCAGGGCGTGACCGTGGTGCACCGGTCCGCGCCGGACGCCCCGGCGGTGCTGGTCGCGTACGTCCGCCCGGACCGCAGCGGCGGCGGAGCGGGCGGCGGGGACTTCGACGAGCACGCCACCACCCGCGCCGTGCGCGAGGAGCTGGCGCGGGTGCTGCCCGCCTACATGGTGCCCGCCCGGTTCGTGTGGGTGGACGGCTTCCCGCTCGGCACCAGCGGCAAGGTGGACCGGGCGGCGCTCAAGCCGCCCGCGCCGGAGCAGGACGCGCCCCGCGACGAGCCGGCCACGGCGACCGAGCGGGAGCTGGCGGGGATCCTCGCCGAGCTCCTCGGCACCGGGGCGATCGGCCGCACCGACAACCTCTTCGACCACGGCGCCCACTCCCTGCTGATGTCCCGCTTCGCGGTGCGGGTGCGGGAGTCGCTGGGGGCGCAGCTGCCGCTGCGGGTGATGTTCGAGACGCCGACGCTGGAGCACCTGGCGGCGGCGGTGGACGCCCTCGCCACGGCGGACGCGCCGCCGCAGCCGGGCGGCGGGGCGGGCCGGATCACCCGGATCGACCGCACCCGCCAGGTCAGCCTCGTCGCGCCGGGAGCGGCGCCGGGCGGGGGCAAGGACGCGCTGCGGGCCCTGCGGGCCGCACGCCGGATCGGCAGCCAGAGCGGCTCATGACGTACGTGGAGAATCCGATGGCCCTGATGCACCCCGAGCAGATCATGTTCCCGGCGACGCACGCCCAGCAGCGGATCATGATCATCGAGCAGCTGTACCCGGGCGGCTCCGCCTATCACGTGCCCTTCGCGGTACGGCTGCGCGGACCGCTCGACACCACCGCCCTGACCGGCGCCGTCCGCGAGGTGGTGCGCCGGCACGAGTCGCTGCGCACCGTCTTCCGCACGGTCGACGGGGTCCTCGGCCAGATCGTCGAGGAGGACCACCTCGTCGGGGTGCCGGTGCGGGACCTGACCGGCCACGCGGCCGCGGCCGACGCCGAGGCGCTGGCCGCCCTGGTGGCCGAGGCGGCCGCCCGCCCCTTCGACCTCACGGGACGGCTGCTGCGCGTCGAGCTGCTGCGGCTGGCCGCCGAGGACCACGTCCTGGCCGTCACCATGCACCACCTGGTCTCCGACAGCTGGTCCTGCGGGATCTTCGTCGGCGAACTGGCCGCCGCCTACCCGGTGCTGCGGGCCGGCGGGCGGCCGGAGCTGCCCGAGCCGGAGGTGCAGTACGTCGACTACGCGGCCTGGCACCGCGAGCAGCTCGACGGGGCGCGGACCGGGGAGCTGCTCGGCTACTGGCGCGAGCGGCTCGCCGGGATGCAGCCGGTGCTGGAGCTGCCCGCCGACCGGCCGCGGCCCCCCGTGCAGTCCTACCGCGGGGCGACCCTTCCCGTACGGCTGTCCCCGCGGACCTCGGCCGCCGTCCGGCAGACGGCCCGCGCCCTCGGGGTCACCCCGTTCACCGCCCTGCTGGCCGCCTTCCACGCGGCGGTGGGCCGCTGGACCGGCGGCGAGGACATCACCGTCAGCAGCGGGGTCGCCAACCGCACCCCGCAGGTGGAGCAGGTCATCGGCTGCTTCATCAACGTGCTGCTGCTGCGGGCCTCGCTGGCCGGTGACCCCAGCTTCGCCGAACTGGCCGCGCAGGTGGGCGAGACCGTACTGGACGGCCTCCAGCACCAGGACCTGCCCTTCGACCGGCTCGTGGAGGAACTCGCTCCCAAGCGGGACCTGAGCCACCAGCCGCTGGCGCAGGTGATGTTCCTGCTGCAGAGCGCGCCGCTGCCGGACGTGGCGCTGGACGGCCTGGAGCTGTCGACCGTCCCGGTCCGCCGCAAGGCCACCCACCTGGACCTCAACGTGCAGCTGTGGGACTCCGGGGAGTGCTTCGAGGGGGTCGTCGACTACAGCACCGACCTCTTCGACGAGGCCACCGTCGCCCGGATGTGGACCCAGTACGAGACCCTCCTGGCGGCGGCCGCGGCCCGCCCCGGGGACCGGATCGGGGAACTGCCGCTGCTGCGCCCCGAGGACGAGCACACCCTGCTCACCGAGTGGAACCGGACCGCCGCCGAGGTCCCCGCGGAGCTCACCGCGGCCCTGGTCGAGGCCCGCGCGGCCGCCCACCCGCACGCCCCGGCCGTGGTCGGCGACGCGGGCACCCTCACGTACGGCGAGCTGAACGAGGCCGCCAACCGGCTGGCCCGGCTGCTGATCGAGCGCGGCGCGGGCCCCGAGCGGACGGTGGCGCTGATGCTGCCGCGCTCGGCCGAGACGGTGACGGCCGTGCTGGCCGTCCTCAAGTCCGGTGCCGCGTACGTCCCGGTGGACCCGGTGCTGCCGCCCGACCGGATCGCGTACCTGCTCTCCGACGCGGCGCCGTCGGCCGTGCTCACCACCACGGCCGTCCCCGCGGCGGCGACGGGCGCGGCCGAGCGCCTCGACCTGGACGCGCCCGGCACCCGGGCCGCGCTGGCCCGCTGCGCCGCCGGCGACGTCACCGACGCCGACCGGCGGGCCCCGCTGCGCCCCGACCACCTGGCGTACGCCATCTACACCTCGGGCTCGACCGGAAAGCCCAAGGGCGTCCTGATCAGCCACCGCGCGCTCGCCGACTACCTGGCCGCCTGCCGCCGGGACTACCCGGGCCTGGCCGGGTCGGCGCTGCTGCACTCGCCGGTCTCCGTCGACCTGTCGGTGACCACCCTGCTGGGGCCGCTGACCGCGGGCGGCCGGATCGTGCTGGGCGGGCTCGACGGCCGCACCGACGAACTGCCGGGCGGGGAGGGCCGGCTGTCCCTGCTGAAGGTCACGCCGAGCCACCTGCCGATCCTGCTGGGGCTGCCGGAGGCGTACTCGCCCACCGGGGACCTGGTCATCGGCGGCGAGATGCTGACCTCCGAGGTCCTCGACCAGTGGCGTGCGCGCTTCCCCGGCGCGGTGGTCACCAACGAGTACGGGCCCACCGAGGCCACCGTGGGCTGTGTCGCCCTCCGGGTGGGCCCCGGCGAGGTGCTGGCCCCGGGCCCGGTCCCGATCGGCCGGCCCATGGCCAACTCCCGCGCGTACGTGCTGGACCGCGCGCTGCGGCCGGTGCCGGTCGGGGTGGCGGGCGAGCTGTACGTGGCGGGCGCCGGGCTGGCCCGCGGCTACCACGGGCGGCCCGCGCTGACCGCCTCCGCGTTCCTGCCCGATCCCTTCGGGGAGCCCGGGCAGCGGATGTACCGCACCGGGGACCTGGCCCGCTGGACGGCCGGCGGCGGCCTGGACTACCTCGGCCGCATCGACGACCAGGTCAAGGTGCGCGGGTTCCGCATCGAGCTCGGCGAGGTCGAGGCGGCCCTGGCGGCCCTGCCCGGGATCCGGGAGGCGGTGGTCAAGGCGGTGCGGGAGACCGGCGACACCACCCTCGCCGCCTACTACGTACCGGAGGGCGGCGGAGAACTGCCGGTGGGCGGAGTGCGGGAGCAGCTGCGCCGGACCCTGCCCGAACACATGGTGCCCGCGCACTTCGTGGCGCTGGAGCGGCTGCCGCTCGCGGTCAGCGGCAAGGCCGACCGGGGGGCCCTGCCGCCCGTCGGCAGCGCCCGGCCGGCCCTGGACACCGGGCGGCTGGCCCCCCGTACCCCGGTGGAGTCGCTGCTGGCCGAGGTGTGGGGCAGCGTGCTCCACGTCGACGGGGTGGGCGTACGGGACGACTTCTTCGAGCTGGGCGGCTACTCGCTGGCCGCGACCCGGATCGCCGCGCTGACCGCGGAGGTGTTCGGGGTGGAGATCCCGCTGCGGGAGGTCTTCGCGGCCACCGACGTGGAGAGCCAGGCGGCCCTCGTGGAGGCGGCCGGCCGGGACCAGGGCGTGGACGTCGCGGCGATCGCGCGCCTGGCCCTGGAGATCGGCGAGCTCAGCGAGGACGAGGTGGAGGAACTGCTGGCCGGCCGGGACGGATCCGGGCCGGCGGACACGGACGCTGGAGGCGGTCGGGAATGAACGGACAGGCATGCCTGCACGAGCTCGTGCAGGACTGGGCGCGGCGGATCCCCGAGGCGCCCGCGCTGCGCTTCGAGGGCGAGCAGTGGAGTTACGGGCAGCTGAACGGGCGGGCCAACCGGCTGGCGGCGCACCTGCGCCGGATGGGCGTGGGCCGGGAGTCGGTCGTGGGCGTGCTCATGGAGCGCGGCCCGCAGCTGCCGCTGGCGATGCTCGCGATCCTCAAGGCGGGCGGGGCGTACCTGCCGATGGACCCGGCGCAGCCCGTGGACCGGCTGGGCTACCTGATGGGGGACGCGGGCTGCGAGCTGGTCGTCACCACGACCGCCCTGGCCGGGCAGGTCCCCGAGGAGGCGGCGGCGGTCTGCGTCGACGACCCGTTCACGGCGGACATGCTGACCGGGCTGTCCGCGGCCGACCCGGAGCTGCCGGCGCACCCGGACCAACTGGCGTACGTCATCTACACCTCGGGGTCGACGGGCCGCCCCAAGGGGACGCTGCTGCCGCACCGGGGAGTGGTCAACCTGACCTCGCACATGGCGCGGCAGTTCACGATCGGGCCGGGCGACCGCTGGCTCCAGCTGACCACGCCCTGTTTCGACGTGAGCGTCCTGGAGATCTTCGGGGCGCTGACCACGGGCTCCTGCCTGGTGCAGGGCTCGGCGCTGACCCTGCTCGACCCGCGGGCGCTGGGCGCCCTGATGCACGACGAGGGCGTCACGATCGGGGTGTTCACCACGGCGATCCTGCCGCTGCTGGACCCGGAGCGGTTGCCCGAGCTGCGGGTGCTCAACGTGGGCGGGGAGCAGCTGAGCCGCTTCCAGGCGGACCGCTGGTCCTCGCCGACGCGGATCGTCAACAACCAGTACGGGCCCACCGAGGCGACCGTGGCCTGTACCGAGCAGCGGCACGATCCGGAGCTGGGCCGGCCCAAGCCGCTGATCGGCGAGGCGATGCCGAACCTGGAGGCGCACGTGGTGGGCCCGGACGGCTCGGAGCGGCCGCCGGGCGAGTTCGGCGAGCTGCTGATCGGCGGCCCGTGCCTGGCGCGGGGCTACCTGGACCGGCCGGGGCTGACGGCGCTGAAGTTCGTACCGGATCCGTTCGGCGGGCACGGCGCCCGGCTGTACCGGACGGGCGACCTGGTCCGCTGGACGGTGGGGGACGACGGCCTGGAGTTCGCGGGGCGGATCGACACCCAGATCAAGCTGCACGGGCACCGCATCGAACCCGGCGAGATCGAGGAGGTCCTGCTGACGCATCCGCGGGTCAAGGACGCGGTGGTGGACCTGGTGCGGCCGCAGGAGGGCGGCGAGGGCGTGCTGACGGCCTTCGTCACCGGTACGGACACCCCCTCGCTCGCGGAGGTCCACGCGCACCTGCGCGCGGTGCTGCCGGTGTACATGCTGCCGGGGCGGGTGGTCGTGCTGGAGGAGATCCCGCTGACCCCCAACGCCAAGGTGGACCGGCGGGCGCTGGCCGCCGCGCTCTGACCCGGGGCCCGGCCCGCGGTGTGCGGGCCGGGCCCCTCGGGTGCGGGGCGGTCAGAGAGCGGGGGCCTCCTGGCCGACCCTCAGCCGGGCGTCCCACAGGAACTCGTAGAACGGCCGGTGGTGTGCGGCGAACCGCGCGAGCTCCGGGTTGTTCTCCGCGGTGTGCCGGTAGGCGGTGCGGCTCTTGGAGAAGCCGGTGCTGTTGCTGACGGCGACGTGCCAGCGGTCGGTGCGCTGCCATTCGCCGCGGGCGGTGGCGTCCCAGCTGAGCGTCTCGGGCCGGAAGGGGATGCCGACGGCGGCGCAGTAGGCGGCCATCGTGGCGGCGGGCCGCTCCACCAGGTCGTCGGAGTCGACGACCACGGGCGGCTCTCCGCCGGCGCCGAGGACGGCCAGGTACATCTCGTGCAGACCCTCGACGCCGACGTCCGAGAGCTCCATGTCGGGCTGGAGGGCGTAGAAGGAGGAGACGATCTCCTCGGGGCGGCGCAGCAGGAAGGTGTGCCGGGTCCCGGCGAGGAACTCCGTGTCGGCGAGGACCTCGGCGTAGCGGTGGTCGGTGGTGTCCTTGAAGAACACCGGCCGGTGGCGGGCGAGTTCGCCGATCGCGTCGATCAGCTCGCGTTCGGAGCGCACCACGGCGCCCTCGACCTCGGTCTCCCCGAAGTCCGCGACGTTGCAGAACGGCTCGTGCAGGGCGGTGATGTCGCCGTGCTGGAGCATCGACCGGAAGAACGCGGTCGAACGTGATCGTGGTGCCGCCCAGAGCGCTGTCGCCGGCATGTCCCCGCCTTCGTGTCCGGAAATGACCAAGGGTGCAGTGCACCGGTTCCGCCGCTGCGGCGTCCCCGGGTGCCCCACTCAACCGCGGGCCGCTCCCGGCCCGCTATCGGCCCGCTGCCGGGCCGCTCCCCCGGCCGACGGCCGGCCAATAGCGAACGAATAGCGGAACGACTGTCGGGAGATTCCCCGGCTTATGCCCGGGCGGCGCGACTGCGACCGTCGGGAGCGCAGAGTTCCGCCGAGCATGGGATCGGACGACATGAGCGATGTGATGGATCCGCTGACCCGGCCCGGCGCGCCGGGTGGGGAGGGCCCCGGTGGCAACCCTGGGGAGGGCGGCCCGCAGGAGGACGGTCCGCAGGAGGACGGTCCGCAGGAGGTGCGGGCCGCGCCGCGGCGGGGCTCGCGCTGGTGGCGCAGGCTTCGGGTGACCGCCTGGTGCCTGGCGGTACTGCTGGTGACGGTGGCCTGCGTGGCCGGCCTGGCGGCCACCCGGATGGTGCGGGCCTCGTACCCGCAGGTGTCGGGCGAGCTGACGGTGGCGGGCCTGCACGGGCCGGTGACGGTGGCCCGGGACGCCTCGGGCGTCCCCCAGATCTACGCGGGCGACCCGCACGACCTGTTCCTCGCGCAGGGGCTCGTGCACGCCCAGGACCGGTTCTGGGAGATGGACGTCCGCCGGCACATCACCTCCGGCAGCCTCGCCGAACTGTTCGGCGAGAGCCAGGTGGAGACCGACTCGCTGATCCGCACGATGGGCTGGCGGCGGGTGGCCGAGCAGGAGGTCGCCCTGCTGGACCCGCAGTCGCGGGCCAACCTCGACGCGTACGCGGCCGGGGTCAATTCCTACCTCGCCGGCCACAAGGGCGCGGACCTGGGGGTGGAGTACCCGCTGCTGAAGCTGGGCGGCCTGGACTACAGCCCGGCGCCCTGGACGCCCGCGGACTCGGTGTCCTGGCTCAAGGCCATGGCCTGGAACCTCAACGCCACCCTCTCGGACCAGGTGCGGCACGCGCTGCTGGCCGCGACCCTGACGGACGCCCAGGTCGATTCCCTCTTCCCCACGTACGACTTCTCCCGCTGGCGGCCCATCGTCTCCCCCGGCGACAGCCAGGGCACCGTGCCCGCGGCACCGGCCGCGGCGGCGGCCGCCGCCGCGGCCGGCGCGACGGCGACGGCCACCGCGACGGCCGCGTACGGGCCGATGGCGGGTGCCTCCGACGCCCTCGCCGGAGTCGACAAGGTGCTCGGGCCGCGCGGTTCGGGCATCGGCTCCAACTCGTGGGTGGTGGCCGGCAGCCGCACGACGACCGGCAAGCCGCTGCTCGCGAACGACCCGCACCTGTCCCCGTCCATGCCGGGCGTCTGGTACCAGGGCGGCCTGCACTGCACCACGACCGGCCCGGCCTGCCCGTACGACGTGTCCGGCTTCGGCTTCGCCGGGATGCCCGGGGTGATCGTCGGCCACAACGGCGACATCGGCTGGGGCGTGACCAACCTGGCCCCCGCCGACACCGACCTGTTCGTGGAGCGCATCACCGGCGGCACGTACGCCTACAAGGGCGAGCAGCGGCCGCTGGAGACCCGGCAGGAGGTCCTGAAGGTCGCGGGCGGCCCGGACCGCACCATCACCGTCCGCTCCACCGTCCACGGCCCGGTCATCTCCGACGCCTTCCCCAAGGCGAAGACGCTCGCCGCCGAGGGCCGGATCCCCGGCGTCGAGCGCGAGAGCGGCGGGGGCGCCGAGTACGCGGTCGCGATGCGGTGGAGCGCGCTGGACCCGGGCCGGACCATGGACGCGGTGTTCCAGCTGGACACCGCCAAGGACTGGGACTCCTTCCGGGCCGCGGCCGCCCTGTTCTCCTCCCCCGCGCAGAACTTGGTCTACGCCGACCGCCAGGGCCACATCGGCTACCAGGCGCCCGGCCGGATCCCGGTGCGCGGCAAGGGCGAGGGCCGCTGGCCGGTGCCCGGCTGGACCGGTGAGTACGACTGGCAGGGCTTCGTTCCCTTCGACGCGCTGCCGCGCTCCTTCGACCCGGAGTCGGGCTACATCGTCACCGCGAACAACGCGGCGGCCGGCCCGCAGTACCCGTACGACCTGACCCGCAACTGGGGCGACGGCTACCGCAGCGAGCGGATCGCGCAGCTGATCGAGAAGGCGGGCAAGCTGGACGCCGCCGCCATGCAGCGGATCCAGCTCGACGACCACAACGAGAACGCGGCCTCCCTGACCCCGTACCTGCTGGCGGTCACCCCCGGCGAGGACGCCCGGGCCGCCCAGGACCTGCTGCGCGGCTGGGACTTCGGGCAGGGTGCGGACTCGGCGCCGGCCGCGTACTTCAACGCGGTGTGGAGCAACCTGCTGAAGCTGACGTTCTACGACGAGCTCGACGGCAACAAGGCCCAGCTGCACGTCGACGGCGGCGGCCTCTGGTACGACGTCGTCCGCAAGCTGCTGGCCTCGCCGGACGACCCCTGGTGGCGCAACGCCAAGGACCCGCGCGGCCTGCGCACCCGCGACGACGTGCTGCGGGCCGCCCTGGACGACGCCGCGAAGGAGCTGTCCGGCCGGCTCGGCGCCGACCCGGCGAAGTGGCGGTGGGGCGCCCTGCACACCCTGACCCTGCGCAACGACACCCTGGGTACCGGCGGGCCCGCGCCCGTGCAGTGGCTGCTGAACCACGAGCCGGTGGAGGTCGGCGGCGGTTCGGCGACGGTCGACGCGACCGGCTGGGACGCCTCCAAGGGCTACGAGGTGAACTGGGTGCCCTCGATGCGGATGGTCGTGGACTTCGCCGACTTCGACGCCTCGCGCTGGATCAACCTGACCGGCGCCTCCGGACACGCCTTCAACGACCACTACGACGACCAGACGGAGCTGTGGCGCAGGGGCGAGACCCTCCCGTGGCCCTCCAGCCGGTCCGCGGTCACCGCCGCGACGAAGGACCGCCTGACCCTCCGCCCCGAAGGAGCGTGAGCAGACCGATGACACTCGTGACAACCCTCCCCGCGGCACCGCCGCAACCCGGCGCCCTGCCGCAAACCGAGTCCCGGCCGCAGACCGGCGTCCTGCCGCAAACCGGCGCCCTGCCGCACGGGGCCGGGCTGTGCACCTGCTGGCCGGGGGCCACCGTGTGGCTCACCGGGCTGCCGAGCGCCGGCAAGACGACGATTGCCGAGGAGCTGGCCGGACGGCTGCGCCGGGAGCACCGGCGGGTGGAGGTCCTCGACGGGGACCAGATCCGCAAGTTCCTCTCCGCCGACCTCGGTTTCTCCCGGGACGACCGCAACACCAACGTCCAGCGGATCGGCATGGTCGCCGAGGTGCTGGCCCGCAACGGGGTGCTCGTCCTGGTCCCGGTGATCGCGCCGTTCACCGACAGCCGCGAGGCGGTCCGGGCCCGGCACCGCGCCACCGCGACCCCCTACCTGGAGGTGCACGTGGCCACTCCGGTCGAGGTGTGCTCCGTACGCGACGTGAAGGGCCTGTACGCCAGGCAGGCGGCGGGCGAGATCTCCGGTCTGACCGGCGTCGACGACCCGTACGAGGCGCCGCGCGCCCCGGACCTGCGCATCGAGTCCCACACCCAGACCGTCCGCGAGTCGGCCTCGGCCCTGCACGCACTGCTCACCGAAAGGGGTCTGGCATGACGGCGACCGTCCGGGCCGCGGAGGCGGCCGGCTCGCTCTTCGCGCTGAGCCATCTCGACGCCCTCGAATCCGAAGCGGTGCACATCTTCCGCGAGGTGGCGGGTGAGTTCGAGAAGCCGGTGATCCTCTTCTCCGGCGGCAAGGACTCCATCGTCATGCTGCACCTGGCGCTCAAGGCCTTCGCGCCCGCGCCGGTGCCCTTCACGCTGCTGCACGTCGACACCGGGCACAACTTCCCCGAGGTCCTCGACTACCGCGACCGCGCGGTGGCCAAGCACAACCTGCGCCTGCACGTG
>NZ_LGDB01000210.1:0-67519 GCF_001279655.1 Streptomyces sp. WM6372
AGTCGGGGGTGCCAGGGGTGTCGGGGGAGCCGGCGTGCCCGGTGGCCGTGCGGAACAGGAGCAGTCCGGCGCTGCGCTTCTGCGTCATGCGTCCATGTATGCCCCGCGCACGGACTCCTCAGTGATCGTGCGGGCCCTGCCGGTGCACCGGGCCGTGCGCGTCGGCGCAATGCGGGTCGGCCGGGTCCTCGCCCGGGCGTCCGACCGTGAGCAGGGCCTCCTGCACGTGGTCCACCTGGAGCGTGGTGTGCGTGATCCCGTACTCCTTCTCCAGCAGCCGCTCCAGGTCGCGCCGTACGGCATGGCAGTCGCCGGCCGGTTCGACCAGGACGTGCGCGGACAGCGCCGCCTGCCCGGAGGTGATGGTCCAGATGTGCAGGTCGTGCACCTCGGTGACCGGCGGGTGCCCGACGAGCCGGTCGCCGACCGCGTCCGGGTCCATGTGGGCCGGGGCGGCCTCCAGGAAGATCCGGCCGGATTCGCGGACCAGCCCGTAGCCCGCCCGGACCATCAGCACCACGACCACCAGCGTGGCGATCGCGTCGGCCTGGACGAATCCCGTGGTGAGCACGATCAGACCGGCGACGGCGGTGCCGATGAAGGCGAACAGGTCGTTCAGGATGTGCTGGTAGGCGCCCTCGACGGCGAGCGAGGAGCGGTTCGCCTTGGAGATGCACCACGCGGCGGCCACGTTCACCACGATGCCCGCGAGCGCCGTCACGAGGACCAGCCCGCCCGCCACCGGCGGCGGATCGAGCAGCCGCCGGACCGCTTCGTACGCCAGCCAGAGCGCGAGCAGGAGCAGGGTCAGCCCGTTGGCCTGGGCGGAGAGTATCTCCGCGCGCTTGAGGCCGTACGTGAATCCGCCGCGCGCCGGGCGGGCCGCGAGCCGCATGGCGATCAGCGCGAGGACGATCGAGACGGCGTCGGTGAGCATGTGGGCGGCGTCGGAGATCAGCGCCAGCGACTGGGCCACGATGCCGATGACGACCTCGATCGCCATGAACGTGCCGATGAGGCCGAGCGCGATGGCCAGCCAGCGGCGGTCGGCGTCCGCGGAGACGCCGTGGCTGTGCCCGCCGTGCCCGCCCTGCCCGCCGTGATCGTGGCCGGCGGCGTGATCGTGCCCGTGGTCGTGCGGCGCGTGGCCGTCGTACGCGTGGTCGTGCCCACTCATGGCGTCCCCCGTGTGTTCGGTTCCGACGCGTGAAGTGAAGCGCACCGTGACGCAATGGGCAAAGGCTGCAACGGGGACCGTTGTCATTACCCATAAGGGGACGCTGACCTGCGGTGATGCGGATCCCTGCCGAGCCCGGCGGATCGTGGGAAAATCTGCACATGGCCCAGCGCCCCGGTGTGCCGACCGCGCCCGAGCTCGTCCTGGAAACCGACGCCGGCACCACCGCGATGGTCCCGGGCCGGACGTACCACGTCGGCCGCGACCCGCTCTGCGAGATCTGCCTCGACGACGCGCGCGTCTCGTGGCACCACGCGATCCTGCGTCCCGACGGCGACCACTGGACGGTGGAGGACGAGGGCAGCACCAACGGCACCTGGGCCGACGGCCACCGCATCCACGCCTGGAACGTCGGCGCCGGCAGTGAGCTGCGCTTCGGCAGCGCGGCCGACGGCCCGCGCGCCCTGCTGCTCGGCCCGACCCCGGCCGTCCCGGTCACCCCTGCCTCCCCGGCCACCCCGGCGGTCCCGGCCGCACCGGCCGCCGGTTCCCGACCGTCCTCGGTGTCCCACCCGTCCCTCACCGGTACCTTCCGCCGGCCCACCACCGTGCGCCCGCTGCCCGCCCGTACCGCCGTGCGCATCGGCCGCGCCCCCGCCAACGACCTCGTCATCGACGACCTCGTCGTCTCCCGCCGCCACGCCGAACTGCGCGCCCTCGCCGACGGCACGTACGAGATCGCCGACCTCGGCAGCCACAACGGCACCTTCCTCAACGGCACCCGCACCGAGCGCGCCCCCGTCACCGAGGGCGACATCATCGGCATCGGCCACACCGCCCTGTGCCTGGTCGGCGACCAGCTCCAGGAGTACGTCGACACCGGCGAGATCTCCCTCGACGTCGAGGACCTCGCCGTCACCGTCGACCACGGCCGCAAGACCCTCCTCGACCACGTCTCCTTCCCCGTCGGCGCCAAATGCCTGCTCGCCGTCGTCGGCCCCAGCGGAGCCGGCAAGTCCACCCTCCTCGGAGCCCTCACCGGACTGCGCCCCGCCGACCACGGCACGGTCCTCTACGACGGCCGCGACCTGTACCGCGACTACGCCGAACTGCGCAGCCGCATCGGCCTCGTCCCCCAGGACGACATCCTGCACGCCCAGCTCACCGTCCGCCGCGCCCTCACGTACGCCGCCGAACTGCGCTTCCCGCAGGACACCGCCCCGGACGAACGCCAGGCCCGCGTCGACGAGGTGATCGGCGAACTCGGCCTCGAACAGCGCGCCGACCAGCCCATCCACAGCCTCTCCGGCGGCCAGCGCAAACGCGTCTCCGTCGCCCTCGAACTGCTGACCAAGCCCTCCCTGCTCTTCCTGGACGAGCCGACCTCAGGACTCGACCCCGGCATGGACCGCTCGGTCATGCACATGCTGCGCGGCCTCGCCGACGACGGCCGCACCGTCATCGTCGTCACCCACAGCGTGCTCAGCCTCGACGTCTGCGACCGGCTGCTGGTCCTCGCCCCGGGCGGGCGCATCGCCTACTTCGGGCCGCCCGACGAAACCCTCGGCTTCTTCGGCTTCGCCCAGTGGCCCGAGGCCTTCGAAGCCTTCGAGAACGAGCGGGACCGGGACTGGGCGGGGGAGTACCGCGGCTCCCCGCAGTACCGCACGTACGTACGCAACGCCGCGCGGCGGCCCCGGCCGGAGGAGGACCGGTCCCCGGCGGCCGCCTTCGCCGCCCCGCCGCCCAAGGCCCAGAGCTGGGGCTCCCAGCTCTCCACCCTGATGCGCCGCTACGCCGCCGCGCTCAGCGCCGACCGCACCTTCCTCGCCATCATGATCGCGCTGCCGTTCGTCATGGGCGCCATGGCCCGGGCCCTCGCCGGCAGCGCCCTCACCCCGGAGACCGCGATCAACGCCCTGCTCATCCTGTGCGTGGGCGGCGTGCTGACCGGCGCCGCCAACGCCGTGCGCGAGCTGGTCAAGGAACGCGTCATCTACCAGCGGGAACGGGCCGTGGGCCTGTCCAGATCCGCCTACCTGATGTCCAAGGTGCTGGTGCTCGGCGCGATCACCGTCGCCCAGGCCGTCGTGCTCACCCTGGTCGGCCTGTACGGAGTGGACACCAACGCCCCCGGCGGCAAGGGGGTCTTCATGCCGCCCCTCGTCGAAATCACCCTCGCCGTCGCCCTGCTGTCCTTCACCGCGATGATGCTCGGCCTGCTGGTCTCCGCCCTGGTCCGCAAGGAGGAGGTCACCATGCCGCTGCTGGTCCTCCTCGCCATCGTCCAAGTGGTCTTCTGCGGAGCCCTGCTCCAGCTCGACGGCGTACCGGTGATCGGACAGCTGGCCTGGCTGGTGCCCTCCCGGTGGGCGCTCGGCGCCATGGCCGGCACCATCGACCTCGGCGCCATCGTGCCGGGAAAGCTCACCGACGACCCGCTCTTCGCGCACAGCGCGGGCGTGTGGCTGCTCGACCTCGGGATGCTCGTCGCCCTGTCCGTCCTGTTCGGGGTGCTGGTCCTGCGGCTGCTGCGCCGCCACGAGCCCGCGATCATGCGGAAGTAGCCGCCGATGACAAGCACGAGCGGCCCCGCCGACTTCCACCCCACCCACGTGGTCCCCCGGGAGGGGCTGCCCGCCTGGGAGGAGCCCGACCTCTCCCGGCCGACCGCGGCCCTGGACCCCTTCCTGCCCGTACGACTGCTGTCCCGGCGCGGGGAGTGGGGGGAGATCCTGTGCGCCAACGGCTGGTCCGCCTGGGTGGACGGGCGGCTCCTGGTCTCCGTACCCGAGCCGCCGCCGACCGGGGGCCCGCCGCCGACGCGCGCCGGGGACCCGCTGCCGCTGCTCGCGCACGGGGCCGAGGCCCTGGAGCGCTACCGGCGGGCCGCAACGGGCCTCGCCTCGGGGAGCACCGACGGCGAGGCCTTCCGGCGGGCGACCCGGGGACTGCGGGCCGGCATCGTGATCGACGGGGAATCCGTCTGGCTGTACGAGGAGGCCACCGGGCGCTGGATGTACGGGGACGGCACCGGCCTCGCGCCGTACGCGGTCGGCGAGGGCCCCGGGGTCCCGGCCGGGCCGGAGCCGCCCGAGCCGCAGGAACGGCCGCAGCCGTCGGAGTCGCGCGGGCAGCCGGAGCCGTCGGAACCGTCGGAACCGCCGGAACCGTCGCTCGGACACGAGCCCACGCAGATCGTCACCCCGCCCGGGAGCGGAGGGCCGTGATGGCCGCCGAGCCCTTGGGCGGGCGCCCCTCCGAACTGCGCGGCAAGCAGATCGCCGGGTACCTGGTGGAGAGCGAGATCGGCCGCGGCGGCATGGCGGTCGTCTACCTCGCCCGGGACCTGCGGCTGGACCGGCCGGTCGCCCTGAAGCTGCTGGCGCCCGAACTCGCCCGCAACGACGTCTTCCGGCAGCGCTTCGCCCACGAGTCGAAGGTCGCCGCGGCGATCGACCACCCGCACATCGTGCCGGTCTTCGAGGCGGGCGAGACCGACGGGCTGCTGTACATCGCGATGCGGTACGTCCCCGGACAGGACCTGCGCGCCCTGCTGGACCGCACCGGGCCGCTGCCGGTGGAGACCGCGGCCCGGATCGCGGGCCAGGTGGCCTCGGCGCTGGACGCGGCGCACGCCCACGACCTGGTGCACCGGGACGTGAAACCGGGGAACATCCTGGTCGCGGAGGGGACGGACAGCGAGCACCCCGAGCACGTGTACCTGACGGACTTCGGGCTGACGAAGAAGTCGCTGTCGCTGACCGGGTTCACGAGCGTCGGGCAGTTCGTCGGCACCCTGGACTACGTGGCGCCCGAGCAGATCTCCGGCAAGCCGGTCGACGCCCGCTGCGACGTCTACAGCCTGGGCTGCGTCGTCTACGAGACCCTGACCGGGAGCCCGCCGTTCCGGCGGGACGACGACATGGCGCTGCTGTGGGCGCACCAGTTCGATCCGCCGCCCGCGGTGAGCTCACGGCGGCCCGGCCTGCCGGCGGCGGTGGACGAGGTGCTCGCCAAGGCGCTGGCCAAATCACCGGACGACCGGTGGGGCAGCTGCCTGGAGTTCACGGGGGCGCTGCGCCGGGCCGGAGCGCGGGCGGCTCGGCCGCCCGGCGCCCCACCCCCGCCACCGCGCTGGGCGCTGCCGGTGTTCCGGGGCGAGGAAGCCGGCTGAACCGGCTGAGGTCCGCTCACTTCTCAGCGGCGGCGGGCGGCTCCTCGACGAGACCGCGGCGGTGGACCGGGCGGGCCAGCAGCGCGCCCAGGAAACCCGCGAGTGCACCCCAGACCAGGGCGAGACCCACGGTGCGCCAGAGCACCGGAAGCAGCTCCACGATGCCGCCCAGCCCGCCGACGTCCCCGATGCCCAGCAGCGACAGCCCGAACCGGGCCTGGACACCGGCCAGCAGGCACACCGCCAGGGTGGCGAGGGCGAGGGCCACGCCCAGGTGGAGCGCGTGCTGCCAGGCGCGGACGCCGGCCGGGGAGCGTACGGCGGCCAGGAAGCCGGTGCCGAGCAGCAGCACCGCGGCGACGACCACCAGCCACCAGGCGCGGGAGTCCCGCTCCGCGAGCGAGGCCACGTCGACCCGGGACAGGTCGTGCCCGCGCAACACCTCGTCCAGCAGCTGCGGCATCGGCAGCCCGAACGGCCCCTCGACCTTGCCCTCCCAGGCTCCGCCGAACCCCAGGGTGAGCGCGAACCAGGCGAGGTTCGGCAGTCCGAGCAGGATCACGGCGAAGGTCCGGTCCGCGTGCCCCTGCGTCGCGGCCACCACCAGGCCGACGCCGAGGCCGAGGACCACGGACGCGAGGAGCAGCGCCACGGTGGCGAACGCGGCGGGCCGCACCGCCGTGTGGAAGCGGACGAGCCGGGCCGGGAGCGGCGCGCGGCGCGAGACCAGCAGGGCGATCAGCAACAGGCCCAGGATCCACAGCAGTCCGCAGCCCAGCGTCGCGGGCAGGGCCGCCCGGAAGCCGACCGTCGGGGAGGCGTCGAGGAGTTCGCCGAGGTCGGCCACCGGGGAGTCGCCGGTGGCGATCCCGAAGGTCTGGCGGGCGAGGAGGGCGGCGCCGGTGAGGGCGAGCAGCCAGAGCAGGACCAGCGGGCCGGCCCGGGCCAGGAGCTCGCCCGGCCGGGTCACCGCCCGGTTGTGCAGGGGGCGCAGGAAGAGCGAGCCGACCGTGAGGGCCCCGACGAGGCTCACCGACAGCGGGAGTACGGACAGGCTCGCGTCGGCCTCGGCCAGGAAGCCCGCCCCGCCCGTCACCTCGATCGATCCGCCGGCCGCCATCACGACGACCGCCGCGACCACCCGGGGGAACGCGCCGCCCGGCAGGCCGGTCGCTCCCGCGCAGGCCAGACCGGCCGCGGCGACGGCGGCCATCACCGCGAAGCCCGCCACGACGGCGACGAGGGCGTCCCGCCACGCCCGCGCCGAGACCCCGGAGGCCGAGAGCGGCGGTGCCGGACCCGGTGACGACGGACTGCTCACGCTCACGCTGCAACCGTAGGCACGCTCGGCTTGCGGCCACCACCGGGACGACGCACACAATGGTCCGCAGGGACCGGAACTCCGCCGCCTGGGAAGAAGAGCCCGTGACCACGCAACCTTCCGGCCCCGGCCAGGAGCCGCAGCGGCCCACGCAGTCCTCCCGGCCGCCGGGCCCGCGCCCCACCGGTCCGCCGTCCGGCCCCCTCTCGGGCGGGCGGCAGGGCCCGCCACCCACTCCGCCGGCCCCGCCGACACCGCCACCCGGGGGTACGCCGCCCGGGGGTACGCCTCCAGGGGGTACGCCGCCCGGGCCACCCGCGAAGGGGCCCTGGTGGCGGTCCGTACCCCGGCTGGCCACCGCACTCGTCGCGGTGGCCGGCGCCGTGGTCCTGGCCGTGGTGCTGACCCGGCCCGGCGGCTCCCCCTCCGCCCGCGGCGAGGTGTTCCTCCAGCCCGCCTCCGCCACCGGCCCCGCCCCCTTCACGGAGTCCACCGCCGTGCAGGAGGCCGTACCGCCGCCGCAGAGCCCGGCGCCGTCGGCGCAGAGCGCCGCGCCCGGCACCGGAACCCCCACCACGCCCAGCATCAGCGGTTCGGCGCCGGGCCTGTACGGGGGCACCCGGTCCGTGGCGAGCTGCGACGTCGAGAAGCAGATCCGGCTGCTGTCCGCCCAGCCCGCGAAGAACGGGGCCTTCGCCTCGGCGCTCGGCATCCGGCCCGAGTCCGTACCCGGCTACCTGCGCGCGCTCACCCCGGTGCAGCTGCGCACCGACACCCGGGTCACCAACCACGGCTACCACGACGGGAAGGCCACCGGCTTCCAGGCGGTGCTCCAGGCGGGAACGGCGGTGCTGATCGACGACCGGGGGGTGCCGCGGGTGCGGTGCGCCTGCGGCAACCCGCTCGGGGCCCCGGTCGCGCTGGCCGCCGACCCGAAGCGGCACGGGCAGCCGTGGAGCTCGTACCAGCCGTCGAAGGTGGTGGCCATCGCGCCGTCGGTGACGGTGGTCGAGAAGTTCGTGATCTACGACCGCCAGGACCGGCACTGGTTCGAGCGGGACCGGGGCGACCACCGGGGCCGGCACGACAAGCCCGTGCCGCCGCCGGTGCTCCCGCCCGCGCCGGTCACCCCGTCGCACCCCGCTCCCGCGACCACCGCGGGGTCCCCGACCCCGCCCACCCCCTCGGCCTCCCCGGCCGAGTCGGCGTCCGGGTCCTCGCCCCCGCCGCCGTCCCCGCCCGCATCGCCGCCCTCGTCCCGGCCCCCGTCCGAGCCGGCGTCCGAGCCGCCCTCGAAGCCCGCGTCCGGGCCCGCGTCCGCGCCCCCGCCGGGGAACCCGCCCGAGACCGGCACACCCTCCGCCCACGCCGGCTGACCACCGGGCGGCTTGTGCGGGCACGCGTCCGGGAACGGTGAGACCCTGGCAGCATGGCCGAAAGGGGAGCGAGCCCCGAGGTCGACTGGCCCGCGCAGCCGGACATGAGCCTCGCGCTGAACCGCATGGGCACCTTCGACTGGGACCTCGACAGCGGGCAGATGCATCTGGACCCCACCGCCCTCGAGGTCCTCGACCTGAGCCCGGAGGAGTTCAACGGCACCCCCGAGGGGCTGCGGGTGCGGGTGCCGCCCGGCGAGGAGGTCCGGCTCGACGCACGGGTCGCCCAAGCCCTCAAGGACGGCCGCAGCCACTACGGGGCGTACGTACGGACCCGCCTGCGCGACGGAACCCCGGTCTGGACCCACATCCAGGGCCACATCCTGCGCGAGGCCAACGGCCGCCCGTACCGGATCATCGGGATCCTGCGCGACGCCGCCCACGACCCCGGCGAGCCCGGCGCCGGCGGGGAGCAGGCCGAGGGGCGGCGCCGGATGACCGGCGTCGTCGAGCGGACCAGCGCGATCCTGGCCCACGCCCGCACCGTCAACGACGTGACCGACGTCCTCAAGGACCCGGAAGCCCTCGGCCACCTCGGTGCGGTCAGCGTCATGCTCGGCGTCGTCGACGGCGGCCGGATCCACCTCGTCGCCGAGGGGCAGCTCGGCTCGTACGTCCCCGAGATCGAGTACACCCGGATCGACGCGCGGCTCCCGATGAGCGAGGCCGTACGCAACCTCCAGCCGGTGTTCATCGCCTCGCGCGAGGAGTTCCAGGGGCACTACCCGCAGCTCTGGCCGTACATCGAGCCGCTGTCCGTGCGCAGCGGCGTCTACCTGCCGCTGATCGCCCAGGGCCGGGCCGTCGGCGCGCTCGGGCTGCTGTACACGCGCGACGGGGACTTCACCGCCGAGGAGCGGAACCTGCTCGTCGCACTCGGCAGCGGCATCGCGCAGAGCCTCCAGCGGGCCATCCTCTTCGAGCAGGAGCACGACCTGGCGGAAGGCCTGCAGCGGGCGATGCTGCCGCGCCGGATCCCGGAGGTGGCGGGCGCGCGGATCGCCGTACGGTACCGGGCCGCCCGGATGGGGCGGGACATCGGCGGGGACTGGTACGACGTGGTCCCGCTCGGCGAGGGCCGCGTCGGGGTGATGATCGGCGATGTGGAGGGGCACGACACGGACGCGGCGGCGGTCATGGGCCAGCTGCGGATCGTCCTGCGGGCGTATGTCGCCGAGGGGCACACCCCCGGTACGGCCATGGCGCGGGCCTCGACCTTCCTGCGGGAGCTGGACACGGACCGGTACGCCACCTGTACGTACGCCGAGGTGGACCTGAACACCGGCAGGCTCCAGCTGGTCCGCGCCGGCCACCTCGAACCGGTGGTGCGGCGCGGCGACGGCAGCTGCCACCGCATCGCGGTGGCCGGCGGACTCCCGCTCGGGCTCCCGCCGCGCGACAACCCGGGAGCCGGCTCCGGCTACCCCGTCACCAGCCTCGAACTGCACCCCGGGGACACCCTGGTGCTGTGTACGGACGGCCTGCTCGAACGGCCGGACGGCGCCCCCGAGGCAGGGATGCACGAGCTCATGGAGGCGGTCCGCGCCGGGCCCGTGGACGTCGAGGAGCTCGCCGACGTCCTGTGCGACCTCGTCGGGGACGCGGGCGTCGGCGACGACATGGCCCTGCTCCTGCTGCGCCGCCGCGGAACCCCCGCCCCGCGCGGCGGCGGCCCGCTGCGCCTGCCGCTCACCCCGGGCGACCCCGACGGCCCGGCGATGGCGCGCCACCTGATCCGCGCGGCGGTGGCCGCGTGGGGCGCCGCGGACCGGGCGGACGAGATCGAACTGGCGGCGGACGAGCTGATGACCAACGCCCTCGTGCACACCGACGGCGGCGGCCACGTCAACGTACGGCTGACCCCGGAGGGCCGGATCCGGATCGAGGTCGAGGACGCCAGCAGCGCCCTGCCGCGCCGGCGCGAGGCGGGCGACTGGGCGGTGTCGGGGCGCGGCCTGCTGCTGGTGGACCGGCTGGCCGAGGAATGGGGCGTGGAGCCCCGGGGCGGCGGGAAGAGCGTGTGGTGCGAGTTCGCCGTACCGGGGCACGCGGCGGCGCCGTGACGCGGCGGCGCCGTGACGCGCGGGGGCGCCGTGACGCGCGGGGTCGCCGCCCGGCGGCGGGTCAGACCGCGGCGTAGGGACCCTGCTCCGCCTTCGCGGTCTGCATGGCCGTCAGCTTGCGGACGAAGACGATGGCGAGGACGGCGGCGGCGACCGTCACCAGGTCGTTGACCGTCCCGACGGCGGACGCGTCGCGCAGGGCCTCGGGGGTGTCGGCGCGCTTGTACATCAAGCTGAACACCCGGTCGAGCACGAGCGAGGAGGCCCACAGGGCCCACCAGGCGTTGAGGGGTGCGGCCGAGACCTCGCGGAAGGAGCCGTCGGGCCCGAGCTGGGTGCTGGCGGTCCAGGTCTGCTTGGCGATCCGGAACGGCAGGAAGAGGTTGCCGATCGGGACGAACCAACCGCCGATGGCCCAGCCGCGCTTCTGGACGAAGGCGTCGGGGCGCATGATCTCGCCGTTCACACGCACGCGGTGGAACCAGATGATGAAGACGACGGCCGTGGCCAGCATGATCAGGGCCTGGAGGGAGCCGGCGACGGCGGTCATGACGTCCGACCGGTCGAGCGTGCCCGCGGCGACGTCCGCCGGGTCGGCGCTCACGCGGTTCATGAGCGTGAAGACGTACCCGCTGATGGCCGCCGAGCCCAGGTTGACCGCGGCCGCGACGCCCAGCAGCGCGCACACCGCGACCGCCAGGCCGCGCGGGGAGCGCAGCACGTCGGCGGGGGGCCACGGAGCGGCGTACGGCATGCCGGGGTACGCGCCGCCGGGGTACCCGGGCTGGGGCGGGCCGGCGTAGGGCTGTCCGGGGTACGGCTGTCCGGCGTACGGCTGTCCCGGGTAGGGCTGAGCCGGGTACGACGGTGCCGGGTGGGCCTGAGCCGGGTACGGCTGCGGCGCCGCCGACGGCGCGGCGGGCGGCTGCTCCGGCGACGGGGCCGCTGCCGGAGCCGGTACTGAGGCTGCGGCCTCGGCCGGGACTTCGGCCGGGGCCGGGGCTTCGGACGGGGGCTGAGCCGGAGGTGGAGTCGGCGGGACCTGCGGCTCGTTCAAGGACATGCGGTGCGTACCCCCCACGGGAACATGCGACGGAGATGCTGATGCCCGCTGACCTGCGGCGGGCACGCTCGAACCTTGCCAGCCCGGCATCCGGCGGCCAAATCCTTTCTGCGGGGCCGAACGACCGGCGAATGGCTGAAACCGCGGGGCACGGGCGGCCGTGCCCGCCCGGGGCGGGCCGAGTGGCCGATCCTGCCTGGGTGCTGAGCCTGCGTCCGCTGCTGCCCGTCCTGGTCGCCGCCGCCCTCGTCGCCCCCGCCCCCGCCCCCGCGCTCGCCTCCGGTGGGGACTCCGACGGGATCGAGACCGCCCGGAGCGGCCGGCAGATCGCCCCGGGCATCCGGCTGGAGTCGTACGACCGGCTGGAGGCCGACCGCTGGCTGCGGATCGACGAGCTCCTCGTCGACCTCGGCGGGAGCGGCGGGGTGCGCGCCGAGTACCTGGGCGGCCACGGCCCGGCCACCGTCGCCGAGTCCGCCGCCCGCCACCCCGCGGGGCCCGGGCGGCGCGTGGTCGCCGCCGTGAACGGCGACTTCTTCGACATCCGGGGTACGGGCGCGCCGCTCGGCCCCGGCCTGGGCGCCGGCCGGCTGCTCCACTCCGCGGTCCCGGGGCCCGCCGCGGCCCCGGCCGTCGGGTTCGGCGCCGACGGCGGGGGCCGCGTCCTGCGCCTCGGCCTCGACGGGAGCGTCACCCTGCCCGGCGGGGCGGTGCGCCCGCTGACCGGCTACAACGCGGCCCGGCCGGCCGCCGAGGGGCTGTCCGCGTACACCGCCGACTGGCCGGGGACGGAACTGCCCGCGCTGGGTACCGCCGTGGCGGTCCGGGACGGCCGGGTCACGGCGGCCGCCCCGCCCGTACGGGGCCCGGCGCGCCGGGAGCGTCCGGAACCCGGGACCACACTGCTGGCGGCGGCCGCCGGGGGTGCCGCGGCCGCCGAACTCGCCGCCCTGCGGCCCGGGGACGCCGTGGCCGTAGCCGCCCGGGCCGTCCCGGGCGCCGGACCGGTCCCGGTGGCGGCCGTCGGCGGGCGCGAGGCCCTCGTCGTGGCCGGTGTCCCGCAGAACCACGACGGCGAACCGAACAACACCGCCGCCCCGCGCACGGCCGTCGGGTTCTCGCGCGACGGGCGGCGGCTGCGGATCCTCACCGTGGACGGCCGCCAGCGGGACAGCGGCGGCCTCACCCTGACCGCGCTGGGCGCGATGATGCAGCGGCTCGGCGCGTACGAGGCCCTGAACCTCGACGGCGGCGGCTCCTCCACGCTGCTCGCGGGGCTGAGCGGGGCGAAGGCCCTGGCGTTGGAGAACTCCCCGTCGGACGGGCCGCCGCGGCCCGTGCCGAACGGGTTGGTCCTCACGGCCCCGGCGGGATCCGGCCGGACCGCCGGGTACCGGATCGAGCCCGTCGGCGGTACGGCCGAGGAGTTCACCCGGGTCTTCCCCGGGCTCATCCGGACCCTCTCGGCCACGGGGTACGACGCGCTGCTGGGTCCGGCTCCGGGCGCGCCGGTGTGGTTCGCCGAGGGAGCCGGCAGGGTCGATTCCGCCGGGGTGTTCCGCGCCGTGCGCCCCGGCCGTGCGACGGCGCACGCCCGGCGCACGACCGCGCACGGCGCGCTGCCGCTTGAGGTGCTCGGCCCGCTGACCCGGATCCGGCCCGCGCAGGCCCGGATCGGGCTCGCGGAGCAGGGGGAGAAGGCGGGGTTCCGGCTGACCGGATACGACGCGCAGGGCGCGGCCGCCGTCGTGGAACCCCGGGACGTGGCCTTGGAGTTCGACCGGTCCCGGTGGAGCGTCGCCGATGACGGCCGGGGCGGCTTCACCGTCACCGCCCTCGTCCCCCAGGCCACGGGCCACCTCCGCGTCACGGTCCGGGCGGCCGGCGGATCGCCGGGCGCGGCCGCCGACATCCCGCTCGGTGTCGGGCTGGTGACCCTGCCGCTCGCTGATCTGGCCGACGCCGGGGAGTGGACCGGAGCGGGCGCTTCGGTGGCCCCGGGGCATCCCGGGGCCGGACTCGCCCTGGAACTGCCCCGCGCCGGGGCGCAGGGGAACGCCGCTCCGCCGCGGCCCGTACCCGTGCCGGAGCTGGCCCGTTCGCTCACGCTCTGGGTCGGCGCGGACGGCTCCGGGGCCCGGCCCGCCGTGGAACTGGCCGACGCGGACGGGGCCGCCGTCACGGTGCGCGGGCCCGCCGCGGACTGGACCGGCTGGCGGGAGGTCACCCTTCCGCTCCCGGCCACCGCACAGCCGCCGCTGACCGTGACCCGGCTCTCGGCGGTCGGGGGGACCGGCCCCGGACGGCTCGCGCTCGACACGCTCGGCGCCCGGACCCCGCCGACGGGACCCGCCGCCGTGCCCGTGGTCCGGGACCCGGTCGTGGCCGGCGAGGCCGTGGTCCGGGCGCGGCCCTGGCGCTTCGCCATCGGGGCCGGGGCCGGGGACGGATCCGGGGACGGGTCCGGATCCGGGGACGCCGGCGCCGATTTCGTGCTGACCGGCGTCGACCGGCCGGAGTTCGTGCACCGCGGCGTGCGGTTCCTGTCGCTCGACACCGCCGAGCCCACCTTGGCGGGAGGCGGTCTGTACCGGATGCGGGCCCTGCGCGAGGCTCTGGCGGCCGCCGCCCGGGAGCCGGACACGGGCGCGCTGGCCGTCGTACGGGCGTACGCGCCGGGCACCGTGGACCGCAAGGAAGCGGCCCTGACGGGGCGTCTGCTCGCCGGGTTCCGGCGCACCACCGGCAAACGGGCCGCCCTCCTCACCCTCGGCGCCCCGGAGTTCGCGGCCGGCCGCTCCGAGGGCGTCCTGTCGGTGGCCGCCCCGCGCACCGGCCGGACCCTGGTCGGCGTCGACGCCTTCGCGCCGGGGGACTGGCTCGCGGTCCGGTACGCGCCCTGAACCCGTACGGGTACGGGTCAGAGCTCCACGAGCGTGACCTCGGTCGCCTTCACGCTGGTCCACACCTTCGAGCCGTCGACCAGGCCCAGTTCGGCGGCCGCCTCCGGGGTGATCTCCGCGACCAGGTCGGGGGCCTCGGCCGAACCGACCAGCACGCGCAGCCGGCTGCCGACCGCGGTGATCTCGCGCACCGAGCCCTGCCAGACGTTGCGCGGGCTGCCCGCCGGGCGGTCGCGGTGCACGGACACCGCCTCCGGGCCGATGATCGCCAGCGCACTGGACCCCTCGGGCAGCGCCTCCGCCACCACCAGCCGGCCCCCGGCGGCGAGTACGAGGCCGTCGGCCGACGCCGTCCCGGACCAGGCGTTGCGGCCGAGCATCCGGGCCACCCAGGGGGAGCGGGGGTGGCGGGTGACCTCGGCGGGCGGGGCGTCCTGGAGGGTGCGCCCGTCGGCGAGGACGAGGACCCGGTCGGCGAGCGAGACCGCCTCGACGGGGTCGTGCGTGACGATGAGGCAGACTCCGCCGAAACCGGCCAGGTGGGTGCGCAGGGTGTGCCGGACCCGGGCCCGCGTGGTCTGGTCGAGGGCGGCGAGCGGTTCGTCGAGGAGCAGCAGGCGGGGCCGGGCGGCCAGCGCGCGGGCCAGGGCGACGCGCTGGGCCTGGCCGCCGGAGAGCTGCGCGGGCTTGCGGGCGGCGAGGTGGCCGACGCCGAGCCGGTCCAGCCACAGCTGGGCCTCGCGGCGGGCCTCGGCGCGCGGTACCCGGCGGGCGCGCAGCCCGTACGCGGTGTTGGCCAGCGCGTTCAGGTGCGGGAACAGCGCGCCGTCCTGCGGGACCCAGGCCACCTGGCGCTTGTGCGGGGGCAGCGCGGTGACGTCGGTGTCGCCGAGCCGGAGTTCGGCGTGGGCGCGCGGGGTGAGGCCGAGCAGCGCGCGCAGCAGGGTGGTCTTGCCGGCGCCGTTCTCGCCGACGACGGCGATGGTGGTGCCGGGATCGGCGTCCAGGGTGAGCTCGTTGAAGCCCGTGACGGTGGCGTGCAGCGGCCAGTGGCCGCCGTCGCCCTCGGGGGCGGCGGCCAGGCCGGCCGGCAGCTCCGCCGGCACCGGCGCGCCCGGCGTCCCCTCGGGTCCGGGCGCCGCGGCCGCCGCCTCGTCCGGCGCCGCAGGGGCCGCGGCGGGCCTGGCGGCGACCGGGGAGGCGGTCCAGCGGCCGCGCAGGGCGATCAGTACGGCCATGGCGATCACGAGCAGCAGCAGCGACACGGAGGTGGCGGCTTCCGGCTCGTCCTGGAGCAGCAGGTACACCTGGAGCGGCAGGGTCTGGGTGGTGCCGGGCAGGTTGCCCGCGAAGGTGATGGTCGCGCCGAACTCGCCGAGCGCGCGGGCCCAGGTGAGGGCGGCACCCGCGATCAGGCCGGGCGCCACCATCGGCAGGGTCACGGTGAAGAACACCCGGACCGGCGAGGCGCCGAGGGAGGCGGCGGTCTCCTCGTAGCTCTGCTTGAGGCCGCCGAGCGCGCCCTCCAGGCTGATGACGAGGAAGGGCATGGCGACGAAGGTGGCTGCCACGACGGCCCCCGACGTGTGGAACGGCAGAGTGATCCCGAACGTGTCCTCCAGCCAGGGCCCGAGCAGCCCGCGCCGGCCGAAGCCCAGCAGCAGCGCCACGCCGCCGACGGTCGGCGGCAGCACCATGGGGAGCAGCACCAACGAGCGGACGAACGCCTTCCCCTTGAACGGGACACGGGACAGCAGCCAGGCCAGCGGCACACCGAGGAGCAGTGAGAGGACGAGCGCCCACAGGGAGACGAGGAGCGAGAGGCGCAGCGCCTGGACCACACCCGGACTGGTGAGGTGGGTGCCGAGCTCGCCCCACTCGGTGCGGGTGAGGATGCCGATGAGGGGCAGCAGCAGGAACGCGACGGCGAGCAGCGCGGGGAGCGCCAGGGTCACGGGGGGCCGGGTGCGGGTGCGGTGTCTGCTCATGTGGATTCCTGGCTGAAGCGTACGGGGGCCGGTGGCCGGGGGCTGGTCCGAGGAGTACGGCGAGTGCGGGAGTCGGCGGGGGATACGCCGAAAGGGACCGCCTGTCCCCCCGGACCAGGCAGTCCCTCTCGATCCTCGTGGCTGCGGCGCCGGTTACGCCTTCTGGAAGCCCGCGTCCTGGAGGATCTTCTGCGCCTCGGGGGTGCTCAGCCAGGCCACGAACGCGGCGGCGGCCTCGGCGTTCTTGGACGACTTGAGGGTGGCGGCCGGGTACGAGGCCACGGCGTTCTCGGCGTCCGGGATGTCCACGACGGAGACCTTGTCACCGGACTTGATGGTGTCGGTCTTGTAGACGAGGCCGGCGTCGGCCTCGCCGAGCTCGACCTTGCTCAGCACGGCGCGCACGTTGGGCTCCTGGGAGACCGGCTTCACCTCGATCTTCTGGGCGTCGAGGATCTGCTTGCTGTAGCGGCCGACCGGGACCTCGGGCGCGGCGAGCACGACCTTGATCTTGGTGTCGGCCAGGTCCTTCAGCTCGTCGACCTTGAACGGGTTGCCCTTGCCGGCCGCGATGACCAGGCGGTTCTTGGCGATGATGGCCGGGTCGTTGGTCTCGGCCTTCAGCCCGTCCATGGTCTTGGTGTCGGCGGTGACCAGCGCGTCGGCCGGGGCGCCCTGCTTCACCTGGGCGGCGAGCTCCTGGGAGCCGGCGAAGGAGAAGGTGACCTTCGTGCCGGGGTGCGCCTTCTCGTACGCGGCACCCGCGGTCTTGAAGACGTCGGTGAGGGAGGACGCGGCGAGGACGGTGAGGTTCGCGGCCTTCGGCTCGGCGGAGGCGGAGGCGGCGGCCGAGGGGGAAGCCGCGGCGCTGGAGTCCTTCTTGTCGCTGCTGCCGCAGGCGGCCAGCGCGGGCACGAGGAGGGCGGCGGTCAGCGCGGCGGTGAAGGCACTGCGGCGGTTCAGGATCGGGGACATGAGCTGGTGCTCCTCGGTCGGGTCGGCGGCCGGCCTGGTGCCGGTTCCGCGTGGTGGTGACCCGCGCCGGTGACGGGCGGAGCGGGTGAGAACGTGCGCTGGTGCTGGAGGTTCAGGTGCGGTCGATGTGCACGCTGGTGGACTTCACGCGGGCGGTGGCCTGCATGCCGACCTCCAGTCCGAGTTCCTCGACGGCCTCACGGGTGAGCAGGGAGACCAGGCGGTGGGGACCTGCCTGGATCTCGACCTGGGCGGCCACGTCTCCGAGCTTGACGGCGGTGACGATGCCGGGGAACGCGTTGCGGGCCGAGGTGTACGGCTCCTCGTCTTCGGCGTGGGCGCCCTGGCCCACCGCCACGGAGAAGGCGGCCAGGTCGCGGCCGTCGATCAGTCGCCGGCCGGCGTCGTCGCGGTGGGTCGCGACACGGCCGGCGTCGGCCCAGCGGCGGGCGGTGTCCGGGCTGACGCCCAGCAGGCGCGCCGCCTGTCCGATGGTGTAGGACTGCATGAGCGACAAGGTAGGGGCACGTGTCCCGCATTTGCAATTCTCTTGGGCTGATACACATGGCAGATGCCATGCCTCTTGGCAATTCCGCCAATATGCATTCCGCGTGGGGCGGGCCGGCTGGCTAAAGTTTCGGCATGGCTGATGAAGCAACGGGAACGGGCGCGGGAACGGGCTCGGGAACAGGCGCGGGAACGGGAACCACGGCGACCACGGGATCCGCTCGGGTGGATGCCTGGATCTGGTCGGTCCGTCTGACGAAGACCCGCTCGGTCGCGGCGACCGCCTGCCGGGCAGGCCATGTGAAGGTCAACGGGGAGCGCGCGAAGCCCGCGCAGGTGGTGCGGGCGGGGGACGAGGTACGGCTGTTCCACGCGGGGCGCGAGCGCATCGTCGTGGTGAAGCGGCCGGTGACGAAGCGGGTGGGTGCGCCGGTGGCCGCGGAATGCTTCGTCGACAACAGCCCCCCGGCGCCGACGCGCATCGAGGCCGAGGTGGTCGGCGTCCGCGACCGCGGCACGGGCCGCCCCACGAAGCGGGACCGCCGCGACATCGAATCCCTCCGAGGCGGCCGCGCCCGCTGACCGGTCCCCCCTAGGGGGTGTCCGCACCGTCAGCGGGCCGCCGCTGCCGAGCGGGCCGGCGCCCGAACGGCGGGGCCGGCGCGCGGGTCAGACCTTGCGGTACGTGTAGGCCTCCTCGGCCGCCGCGGCCACCGCGTCCAACGGCGCGCCCGCGGAGGCCGCCACCACCGCGGCCACCGCTCCCTCCAGGAACGGCGCGTCCAGCAGCCGGGACCCCGGCGGGAGCTCGTCCTCCACCAGCAGCGCCTTCACCGTCAGCACCGAGCTGCCCAGGTCCGCCAGCAGCGCGACGCCCGCGCCCCGGTCCACCTCGTGCGCGGCCGCCGCGATGCGGTCCGCGTCCGTACCCAGGCCGCCGTCCGCGGTGCCGCCCGCCGCGGCCACCGGGACGACGGGGCCGCCCGCCGCCAGGCCCCGCGCCATGTCCGCCACGGATTCCGCGACCGCCGCGCTGTGCGACACCAGCACGATCCCGACCTCCGGCCCGCTCATGAGCCCTCCGCCGTATCCGCGAGAGCCCCCAGCAGCAGGGCCGCCGAGGTCGCCCCGGGGTCCTGGTGGCCGATGCTCCGCTCACCGAGGTAGCTCGCCCGCCCCTTGCGGGCCAGCATCGGCACCGTCGCCCGCGCCCCGTTCTCCGCCGCGTCCGCGCCCGCCCGGTACGAGGTGGCGAGCGCCGCCACCCCCGGCACCAGCGCGTCCAGCATCGTCTTGTCGCCCGGCGCCGCCCCGCCGAGCTGCGCCACCGCGCCCACCCCCGCGTACAGGGCCTTGCGCAGCTCTTCGTCGGAGACCTCGGCGGCCTCCCCGAGCTCCTTGCCCGTCCGCCGCAGCAGCGTCCCGTACAGCGGGCCCGACGCCCCGCCGACCGTCGAGATCAGGGTCCGCCCCGCCAGGACCAGCACCGCCCCCGGACTCGCGACGGGATCCGCCTCCAGGGCCGTCCGTACCGCCGTGAAGCCGCGCAGCAGATTGCTCCCGTGGTCGGCGTCCCCGATGGGGGAGTCGAGCTCGGTCAGCCGGTCCGCCTCGCGCTCCACCGCGGCCGCGGACGCCGTCATCCAGCGCCGGAAGAATTCCGTGTCACGCAATTGCGTCTCCTCACCGTGTCCGCCATCTTGTCCGCACCGTGTCCGTCCACCTTCTCAGCAACCCCACCGAAGGGCCGGAGTCCGGACGGGCGCGTCCCACAACCGCAGCAGCTCCTCGTCCGCCCGGCACAGCGTCACCGAACACCCCGCCATGTCCAGGGACGTGACGTAGTTTCCGACCAGTGTCCGTGCCACCGGCACTCCGCGCTCCGCCAGCACCCGCGCCACCTCCCCGTGGAACCCGTACAGCTCCAGCAGCGGCGTCGCCCCCATGCCGTTGACCAGGGCCAGTACCGGCCCGTCCGCCGGACCCACCTCCCCGAGCTCCTCCAGTACGGCTCCCACCGCGGCCTCCGCGATCTCCCGGGCCGGCATCATGGCCCGCCGCTCGCGGCCCGGTTCGCCGTGGATGCCCACCCCCAGCTCCAGCTCCCCGTCGGGCAGGTCGAAGGTCGGACTGCCCTTCGCCGGTGTCGTGCACGCGCTGAGCGCCACCCCGAAGCTCCGCGAGGACGCGTTGACCCGCCGGGCGAGCTCCGCGACCCGCTCCAGCGGGGCGCCCTCCTCGGCGGCCGCACCGGCGATCTTCTCGACGAACAGCGTGGCCCCGGTGCCGCGCCGCCCCGCCGTGTACAGGCTGTCCGTGACGGCCACGTCATCGTTGACCAGCACGCGCTCCACCCGCAGGCCGTCCTCCTCGGCGAGTTCGGCGGCCATCTCGAAGTTCAGCACGTCCCCGGTGTAGTTCTTGACGACGAACAGCACCCCTTGCCCGGAGTCCACGGCGGCCGCCGCCCGCAGCACCTGGTCGGGCACCGGCGAGGTGAACACCTCCCCGGGGCACGCGGCCGACAGCATCCCGTGCCCCACGAACCCGGCGTGCAGCGGCTCGTGCCCCGACCCGCCCCCCGACACCAGCCCGACCCGGCCACCGGCCCGCGCGTCCCGCCGTACGACGACCCGCCGCTCCACGTCGACCTCCAGCTCGGGGTGCGCGGCGGCCATCCCCCGCAGCGCATCGGCGACGACGGTCTCGGGACTGTTGATCAGCATCCGCATGGCTATCTCCTGACGGGGCCGGCACAGGGCGAGCGGGGGGAGGGGCAGCGCCTTCGCTCCCCCCTACCCCGCCTGACGGCGGGGTCATGCCGACCGGCGGTCCAGTTCCTCGTCGAGCGCCAACGCGGCGTCGATGAGCGCCAAGTGGGTGAACGCCTGCGGGAAGTTGCCCAGCTGCTCGCCGGAGGCCCCGATCTCCTCGGCGAACAGGCCGACGTGGTTGGCGTACGTGAGCATCTTGTCGAACGCGTACCGTGCCTGGACGATCCGGCCGGCCCGGGCCAGCGCCTCGACGTACAGGAAGCTGCACAGGTTGAACGTGCCCTCCGAGCCGCGCAGCCCGTCGGGCGAGGCCGCGGGGTCGTAGCGGTAGACCAGGCTGTCGCTGACGAGGTCCCGGTCCATCGCGTCGAGCGTGGACAGCCAGGACGGGTCGGTGGGCGAGATGAAACCCACCTTGGGCATGAGCAGCAGCGACGCGTCGAGGACGTCCGACGCGTAGTTCTGTACGAAGGCCTGCCGCTCGGTGCTCCAGCCGCGCTCCCCGATCTGCAGGAAGATCGCGTCGCGGGCCGCCGTCCACCGCGGGAGGTCCGCGGGCCGCGAGTGCGTCTGGGCGAGGCGGATCGCCCGGTCGAAGGCGACCCACGACATCAGCCGGCTGTAGGTGAAGTCCTGGCGGCCCCCGCGGGTCTCCCAGATCCCCTCGTCCGGAACGTCCCAGCGGTCGCAGAACCAGTCCATGAGCGTGGTGAACGCCCGCCAGCCGCGCAGCGCACCCATGTCGTGGCCCTCGCCGAACGCGTAGGCGGCCTCCCCGTAGATGTCGAGCTGCATCTGGTCGGCGGCGGCGTTGCCGGCCCGGACGGGCGCCGATCCCCGGTACCCCTCCCAGTGCCCGAGGACCTCCTCGGGCAGCCGGGGGTCCCCGTCGATGCGGTACATGATCTGGAGGGGGTGGCCGGAGGCGGAGCCCCCGGCTTCGAAGCGGTCGCGGATCCAGTGGCGGAAGGCGATGGCCTCCTCGGTGAAGCCGAGTTTGGTGAGCGCGCGCACCGTCAGGGAGCCGTCGCGGATCCAGGTGTAGCGGTAGTCCCAGTTGCGCTCCCCGCCGATCTGCTCGGGCAGTCCCATGGTCGCGGCGGCGATCGGCGCGCCCGTGGGGGCGTACGTGAGCAGCTTCAGGGTGATGGCGGACCGGTTCACCATCTGCTGCCAGCGGCCCCGGTAGGTGGAGGTGAGCAGCCAGTCGTGCCAGAAGCCCCGGCACCGGTCGAAATCCGCGCGGGCGCGGTCGGCGCTCAGGGGATCGGGGCGCTGCCCGCCGGTGGCGTCGGCGGTCAGGACGACGGCGGCCACGTCGCCCGCCGCGAGGGTGAAGCGCGCGACGGCGTCCTGCCCGTCCGCGGTGAGGGTGATCGGGGCGCTCGTCTGGACGAACAGGTCGGTTCCCGGGCCCTGCATCAGGGCCGTCCCGTCGTCCAGGAGCTTCAGGGCGTGTGGGGCCCGGCCGTAGTCGAACCGGGGCCGGACCTCCAGGGTGAAGGGCAGACTGCCCCGCACCATGCGTACGGTCCGGTGCAGTCGATGCCGGTCCGTGGCCTCGGGGGACGGGTCGGGAACCATGTAGTCCCCCACCTCCCCTACGCCGTCCGGGGTCATGAAGCGGGTCACCAGCGTGGCCGTGTCGGCCAGGTACAGCTGTTTGACCGTCACGTCGGGGACCTGGTCGAGGTCGACCGAGAGGTGGCAGTGGCCGCCTCTGGCCTGGTCCAGCAGGGATCCGAAGATGCTGGGCGAGTCGAACCGCGGCGTGCACCACCAGTCGACGGTCCCGGCGCTGGAGACCAGCGCGACGGTCTGGAGATCGCCGATGAGACCGTGGTCCGCGATCGGGGGGTAGGCACTCATGGCGACTCCGGTGGTGAGTGGCTGCCTTCCCACGGTACGTACGGCGCCCGGTTCGCGCCCGGTCAGAGGGGCGCGGACGGGTGCGGGCCGTGCGTCACTCCGCGAGTTCGCGCGTGTCCAGCGGGAGCCGCCAGACGTTCCGCCGGTGGACGGCGTCGAGTTCGGCCTGGAGCGGGGACGGCGGCACGGTCAGTACGGGGCAGGGCGCGTGCGCCAGGCAGTGGCGGGCCACGGAGGGCCGCAGCAGGCGGCGTACGGCGCCCCGACCGCCCGTCCCCACGACCAGCAGGTCCTCGGGGCCGCTCACCGCGTCGACGAGGGCCGCGCCGGCCGTGGCCCGTACGGCGTGGCCCGCGAGGGTCACGCCCGGTCCGGCCGGGCCGAACGCGGTGTCGAGGGCGAGCCGCAGCCGTTCCACGGCCGCGGCCTTGGCGGCGGCCAGCACCGGGACCCCGCCGGGGCCCCGGCTGCCGATGTCCCCGCCCGGCGCCTGCCAGGCCAGGACCACCCACAGCTCCGCGCCGCGCGCCCGGGCCTCGGCGGCGGCCCGGTGCAGGGCCGTGAGGCTGCCGGAACTCCCGCTCACACCGACCACGACCCTGTGCCGCACCGCGTCCACCGTCCACCCCTCATCCGGTCTGCTGCCGGCTCCCATGCAAGCGCCGGGCGGGCGGATACGGGGGGTTCGCTGACGGCTTCCTGACGGGGAAACCACGAACCATGACGGGTTGCTGATACCGCTCGCCGTCAGCCGGCGTGGATGTGGGGGCGGCGGTTGCGGTCGGGTTCCGCCTCGCGGATGACCTCGCGGGTGACGGGGGCGACCTCGCCCTGTCCGAAGAGGAAGAAGCGGAGGAAGTTGGCCATCGGGTTGCCCTCGGTCCACTCGAAGTAGATGTGCGGCCGCTGCCCGGTCTCGTCCCGTACGTGGAGCAGCAGCGCGGCGAGCGCGTTGGGGATGCTGGAGCTCTCCAGGGTCAGGACGCGGTAGCGGCCGTGCAGGACTTCACCGCGCACCCGCATGCCCGATTCGAACTCCGACGCGTCCAGGACGGTGACCTCGACGAACATCACGTCGTCCTCGGACGGGATGTCGTTGTCCGCGCGGATCTGCGCCTTCTTCAGCCGGTATTCGTCGAGGTCCCGGTTGTCGGGCTCGTTGGCGATGAAACGGATCGTGCGGTTGGCGGTGTCGCGGATGAACCGCTGGGCCATGTCGTCGAACTCGACGTGCGTGACGCGCAGCTCGAAGACGCGGGCGAGGCGGGAGAGCAGCGAGAGGGCCATGATGCCGGCGATGAAGCAGGCGCCGATCTTCACGCCGTCGGGGCGTTCGGCGACGTTGACCGCGGTCGTGTAGACGAAGACGGCGGAGATCACGCCGAAGGCGATCGTCCAGCCGCGTTCCCCGGCCCGGCGGGCCGCGATGGTCACGGCGACGGCGGCCGAGGTGATCAGGACGAGGACACCGGTGGCGTAGGCGCCGCCCTGGGCGTCGACGTCGGCGTCGAAGAGCCAGGTCACCAGGAAGGCGATCAGGGTGAACACGATGACCATCGGGCGCAGGGCGCGGGCCCACTGCGGGGCCATGCCGTAGCGGGGCAGGTAGCGGGGCATCAGGTTGAGCAGGCCGGCCATGGCCGAGGAGCCCGCGAACCACAGGATGAGGATGGTCGAGACGTCGTAGACGGTGCCGAAGGCGGAGCCCAGGTATTCGTGGGCCAGGTAGGCCAGGGCGCGGCCGTTGGCCTCGCCGCCGGGCTGGAACGCTGCGGGCGGGATCAGCAGGGTGGTGACGAAGCTGCTGGTGATGAGGAACACGCTCATGATCACGGCGGCGGTGGTGAGCAGCTTCTTCGTGCCGCGGATCCGGCCCGCGGGCTTCTCCTCCGTGTCGTCCGCGGAGCCCTGGACGTGCGGCATGACCGCGACACCCGTCTCGAAGCCGGACAGACCCAGCGCCAGCTTCGGGAAGACCACGAGTGCGATGGCGATCATCATGAACACGTTGCCGTGCTCGGCCGTCAGCGCCTCCTTCCAGTCGCCGATGACGTGCGGCTCGCTGGCGACCTGCCACAGGCCGACCCCGATGACGACGACGTTCAGCGCGAGGTAGGAGAAGACCAGGACCACGGCCACGCCGATGGCCTCGCTGAACCCCTTGAGGAACACTCCGCCCAGCAGGGCGATCAGGATCAGGGTGATCAGCACCTGGTGACCGTTGAGCGTGCTGGTCAGGTGCGGGTTCTCGACCATGTGCGCCGTGGCGTCCGCCGCCGACAGGGTGATCGTGATCAGGAAGTCGGTCGCCGCGAAGCCCAGCAGGGTCAGGACGAACAGCTTGCCCTTCCAGAACGACAGCAGCCGTTCCAGCATCGCGATGGAGCCTTCGCCGTGCGGGCTCTCCTCCGCGACGCGGCGGTAGACGGGCAGCGCCCCCAGCAGGGTCAGCACCACCAGCACGATCGTGGCCAGCGGCGACAGCAGGCCGGCCGCGAGCGCCGCGATGCCCGGCTGGTAGCCGAGGGTGGAGAAGTAGTCGAGGCCGGTCAGGCACATCACGCGCCACCACGGCCGCCCGTGGTCGGCGGCCTCGGGCGCTGCGCTCCCGCCCGGCTCCTCCTCCGGCCGATGGCCCGACCGGTGTTTCGTCTGGTCGGTCAGGCCTTCCAGGAGCCATGCCCTCAGGCGGCTCGGCTGGGTGGGGGTGGCCATCGCGGGTGCTCCTTCGTACGGCTTGGATCCGGCCATCGGTGCGACGGCTGGGCAAGCGTACGGAACTCGATCATTCGTGCACGCGCGCGATCTCATGCTGACGGGCCCTCGACGGTGCCGCTCGGGGGATTGCTCCGGTTGGCCGGAGCCGCGCACTCCGCCCGGAACCCGTCTCCCACCTGCGCGGACGTGCCGTACTGCGTCCGTGCGCCGACGGTCGTCCGAGCCCGCTGCTCCCAGCGGTCTTGACGGCTTCTTAACGCCTCTCTAGCGATACCTTGACGGCCCTTTTCCGGGGGAGCGGGCACTCGTGGAGCTTTAATCGATCGAATGTTCGAGTGGCGCGATATGATGGGCGTGTGCGTACGATCCCCGGCCTCCAGGGCTCCCTCTTCGACCAGGGCGACGAGATCCGCCTCGGCCCGCTCTCGGGGCTGCGCCGGACCCGGCTCGGCGCCGGGGCCTGGGTCGACCACCTCCCCGGCTGGCTCTCGGGCGCCGACACGCTGTTCGAGCGGCTGGCCGAGGACGTGCCGTGGCGCGCCGAGCGCCGCCGGATGTACGAGCGCGAGGTCGACGTACCCCGCCTGCTCGCCTTCTACGACGAGGGCGAAACGCTGCCGCACCCGGTGCTCACCGAGGCCCGTTCCGCGCTGACCCGGCACTACGCCGCCGAACTGGGGGAGCCCTTCGCCACCGCCGGGCTCTGCCTCTACCGCGACGGCCGCGACAGCGTCGCCTGGCACGGGGACCGCACCGGCCGGTCCGCCACCGAGGACACGATGGTCGCGATCCTCTCGGTCGGCGACCCCCGCGATCTGGTCCTGCGCCCCCGCGACGGCGGGGCCACCCTGCTCCGCCTGCCCCTGGGGCACGGCGACCTCGTCGTGATGGGCGGCTCCTGCCAGCGCACGATGGAGCACGCCATCCCCAAGTCCACCCGCGCCGTCGGCCCGCGCGTCAGCATCCAGTACCGCCCCCGCGGCGTCCGCTGAGCGGGGGGGAACGGCGCCGGCCCCGCCCCCCCGAGCCGGGGATGCGCCCCGGCCGGGCGGACGCGCCCCGGTCAGTAGCCGTAGACGCTCAGCTCCGTGATGGACGCGAAGACGTGCTCCCAGACCGCGGCGCCGGGCTCCTCGGGATCGTCGGACTCCAGGACGTCCGGCTCCAGCTTCTCCACCTCGCAGAGGAAGGAGCCGTAGCCGTTCTCCTCGGGATACGGGTCCCAGCACGCCCCCATGAACCGCCGCACGGCCTCCAGCAGGCGTACGAACGTCTCCGTGTCCCGGGCGAACGGGAACGGCCCCTCGCCCTCGCGGACCAGGGACACCGCGCCCGTCCCCGGGTGGAGGAGCACATGGCCCTCGTCGGCGTGGCCCAGCTCGAACGTCCCGAGGTGCAGGAGCCCTCCGAAGCGGGCTCCGGACTCCGGCTCCCCGGGCCCGTCCTCGGTCCAGGCGAGCTCGAACGAGGTCACGCCCGCCGCCCAGTGGCGCGGCAGGCCCACCGTGCTGATCAGCTCCCGGGTCGGGAGATGGGTCAGTTCCGCGGGCAGCCGCGCATCCGGTACGCGGACCGTGCGGTCGGCGCCGAAGACCGCCTCCACGCGGGCCGCGTCCAGCGGGCTCTCGCCCGGCTCCGGGCCCGCGAACCACGGAGGGCCCGCGCCCTCGTCCCACGAGGAGGTGTCGGCGCCGCCCGCGGGCCAACCGGTCGCCACCACCGCCGCGTTGCGCTCCACCACCACGATCCCGCGGGCTTCGGCGAGCAGGAAGCGGCCCCCGCCGAGGGGTACGGGGTCCTCCCAGGTGCCGGGGCAGTGCAGGGCCCAGGCCGCCTCGTCCGGGTCGAAGAGGAACGGCTCGGCCTCCTCTGGCTCCGCCGTGCGCCGGGTGAACTCCCCGGCGGCGGGCGCCGGGCACGGCGCGCCGCCGGCCAGGTCGAACCAGCGCTCCTCGGTCCACAGCGACCGGACCTTCAGCAGGCTCCGGCCGTCCGGCCCGTCGAAGACCAGCGCCGAGGCGTCCCCGCTGAGGTTCGGCTCGGCCCGGAAGGCCCCGACCGGCCGCCACCAGGCCCATACGGTCCGCCACGGCATGCCGGGTTCGGCCGCGGCGATCCGCTCCGCGTACGCGTCGTGCCCCAGCACCTTCGCGGCGAAGTGGAGCCACGAGCCGAACTCCGCCCGCGACACCTGCGCATGACCGAACACGGCCTCGGCCTGGCTGAAGACCTCACGGCCGACCCCGCCCCCGGCTCCGGTGCCGGGCCACTCCCGTATCCGGGCGGCTCCGGCCTCCAGCAGGGCGGCGGGGGAGGAGAACAGGGCGTCAAGATCTTCGCGAGGCATGCCGACCATGGTGCCGCAGGCCACTGACACTCCCCGGTCCGGGGGAAGTTGAGACGGAGGCGGACCGACGCTACGCCGGGTCCGGCTCCTTCGCCGCGGCGGGCTTCGGGACCGCCGTCGCGCCCGGCCGCACCGCCGCGGCCGCCGCGTGCAGGGAGCGCAGGGCCAGCAGCAGTACGCCAATGTCGTCGAGGTACACCGGGTCCGGGATCAGGTCCACCGGCGAGACGGTGTAGATCACCGCGACCCAGAACAGAGCCTTGTCGCGCAGCGGGATCCCCGCGTCGAGCAGGAGCCGCCGGGCCGCGAAGACCCGTACGAGGAGCACGCCGGCCGCGATCGCCAGCCCGAGGGCGACGACCGCGGCGATCGTCAGCCAGACCGTTGCGTCCATGTCACCCCTATACCCCGTCCGGCCGCGCCATCCGCGCCCTGCCGTCCACTATCCGCCGTCCGTCAACCGCCGTGCTCGCGCAGCCGGCGGCTGACCTCGCCCAGCCCGTCCGCCAGCGCTTCGAGCTGCGCGGGCGTGAGCACGTCGATCAGTGCCTCCCGGACCGCCGCCACGTGCCCCGGCGCGGCCTCCTCCAGGCGGGCCCGGCCCGCGTCCGTGAGGACGGCGAAGACCCCGCGCACGTCGGACGGGCAGCTGCGGCGGCGGACCAGGCCCGCCTTCTCCAGCTGGGTGACCTGGTAGGTCAGCCCGCTTTTCGAATTGATCAGGCCATTGGCCAGTTCCGTCATGCGCAGCTCGCCGTCCGGAGCCGCGGAGAGCCGTACGAGTATCTCGTACTGCGGGTGCGAGAGGCGGGAGTCGTCCTTGAGCTGCTGGTCGAGGCGGCGGTTCACCAGGGCGGACGCGGCCAGGAAGCCGCTCCAGGCGCGCATCTCGCGCTCGTCCAGCCATCTCGTTTCAGCCATGGGCCCAGCCTACACGGGTTGTTCCAATTTGAATCACTGGTTAGGGTCGGGACTGGCGGTTCGAATTTGAACAACCCTGCTCCACCGCAACCCCGTCCCCGCCCGGACCGCCCGACCGGAAGGATCCCCCCATGACCAGCCCCTCCGTCACCGCGACGAAGCCGCAGGCCGCAGCCGTACCGGCCGTCCCGCTCGCCCCCTCCACCTCCGCCCACGACGCCGGGCTGCTCCTCCTGCGCCTCGTCCTCGGACTCACCATGGCCGGCCACGGCGCCCAGAAGCTCTTCGGCTGGTTCGGCGGGGGCGGCATCAGCGGCACCGGCCAGTTCTTCACCGCCAGCGGCTACCCCGCGGGCGACGCCATGGCCGTGGTCGCCGGCCTGACCGAGACCCTCGGCGGCCTCGGCCTCGCCCTCGGGCTGCTCACCCCGCTCGCCGGAGCCGCCGTCGTCGGCACCATGATCAACGCGATCGCCGTCCACGGCGCCGGCGCGTTCTTCGCCCCCAAGGGCATCGAGTACGAGCTGCTGCTGACCGTCGCCGCGGCCGCCGTGGCCCTCACCGGCCCCGGCACGTACGCCGCCGACCGCTTCCTGCCCGTCCTGCGCAGCCACCGGCTGGCCCACGGCCTCCTCGCCGTCGCCCTCGCCGTGGTCATCGCGGGCGCGCTGCTCCTCGTACGCAACTGACCGTCGCGCTCCAGAGGGTGCCCGGGTCCCGGATTGATTGGGCCCGGGCCTTCGGGGGAACAGCGCACAAATGACACAACCCATCGAAGACTACGCACTCATCGGCGACCTCATGACCAGCGGGCTCGTCGGCCGCGACGGGTCCATCGACTGGCTGTGCCTGCCGCGCTTCGACTCGCCCGCCTGCTTCGCGTCGCTCCTCGGAGACAAGGAGAACGGCCACTGGCGCATCTCGCCCGCCGGGGCCGCCGACGACGAGCAGTGCACCCGCCGCGCCTACGTCGACGGCTCGCTGGTCCTGGAGTCGTACTGGGACACCCCGGACGGCGGCTCGTTCAAGGTCACCGACTTCATGCCGCAGCGCGACAACGCCCCCGACGTGATGCGCATCGTCGAAGGGCTGACCGGCGAGGCCACCGTACGCAGCGTCCTGCGCCTGCGGTTCGACTACGGGCACGTCGTCCCCTGGGTCCGCCGCGCCGACGGCGACCGGGTCGCCGTCGCCGGGCCCGACTCCGTGTGGTTCCGCAGCGAACCGGACGTACCCACCTGGGGCGAAGCCAACAGCACCTGCTCCGAGTTCACCGTCGCCGCGGGCGAGCAGGTCGCCTTCGTCCTCACCTGGCACGCCTCGCACGAACCGCGCCCCGCGACCGTCGACCCGTACGAAACGCTCCGGCAGAACCTCGCCTACTGGCGCGACTGGTCCGCCCAGTGCACCTACGAGGGCCCCTACCGGGAGGCGGTGACCCGCTCCCTGATCACCCTCAAGGCCCTCACGTACGCCCCGACCGGCGGCATCGCGGCCGCCGCGACGACCTCCCTGCCCGAGGAGCTCGGCGGCGTCCGCAACTGGGACTACCGCTACTGCTGGCTGCGCGACTCCACCCTCACCCTCGGCTCCCTCCTGAAGACCGGCTTCCTGGACGAGGCCCGCGCCTGGCGCGCCTGGCTGCTGCGCGCGATCGCCGGAGACCCCGCCGACCTCCAGATCATGTACGGCATCGCCGGCGAACGCCGGATCCCCGAATCCGAGCTGCCGTGGCTGCGCGGCTACGCCTCCTCCGCCCCGGTCCGGGTCGGCAACGCGGCCGTGGACCAGCTCCAGCTCGACGTGTACGGGGAAGTCCTCGACTCCCTCTACCTGGCCAGGGCGAACGGGCTGCCCGCGGAGCGGCACGCGTGGCGGATCCAGCTCGCGCTCCTCGACTTCCTGGAGCGCAACTGGCGGCGGCCGGACGAGGGCCTGTGGGAGGTGCGCGGGCCGCGCCGGCACTTCGTGCACTCCAAGGTGATGGCCTGGGTCGCCGCGGACCGGGCCGTGCGCACGATGGAGAGCGACCCCTCGCTCCTCGGCGACGTGCAGCGGTGGCGGACCATGCGGGACGAGGTCCACCGGGACGTGATCGAGAACGGCTTCGACCCGGTGCGGGGCACCTTCACCCAGTACTACGGCTCCCGCGAACTGGACGCCGCCACCCTGCTCATCCCGCGGGTCGGGTTCCTGCCGCCCGACGACCCGCGCGTGATCGGCACGGTCGACGCCGTACGGGTGGAGCTCGGCAGCAGCGGCCTGGTCCGCCGCTACAGCACCGAGGGCCCCTCGGTGGACGGGCTGCCCGGCGACGAAGGGGCCTTCCTGGCCTGTTCGTTCTGGCTGGCGGACGCGCTGCACATGACCGGGCGGGAGAAGGAGGCCCGGGAGCTGTTCGAGCGACTGCTGGCGGTACGCAACGACGTGGGGCTGCTCGCGGAGGAGTACGAACCGGTGACCGGCCGCCAACTCGGCAACTTCCCGCAGGCGTTCAGCCACGTCGGCCTGGTGAACACGGCCATCACCCTGGGCCGCACCCACGCCCCGCCCACGGCCTGACCGCCCGCGATCCCGCCCGGGGACCGACCGGCCCGGGCGGGGACGGGGATCTACCGGGAGGGTGACGCGGCCGGGGTGAGCAGGCGGCGCAGCAGCGGGACGAGAGGGCGCTCGACGAGGCGGTGCAGCAGCCAGGCGACCAGCATCGCGCCCGCGATGACGCCGAGCAGGGTCGGCCACGCGCCCCACTGCTCGTTCCACCGCCAGATGACCCGGACGCCCAGCGACTGGTGCACGAGGTAGAGCGGGTACGAGATCGCGCCCGCGATCGGCAGCCAGCGCCACTGGACGCGGTCCAGCCTCCCGAGCGCGATCAGGCCCATCAGCACGTACATCGCGGTGATCGCGGCCAGACAGACCTTCCAGTTGATGCCGTGCCCCTCGCCCTGCATGATCGCCGGGAGGCGGTGCTGCACCAGCAGCCAGGACAGCGCCAGGAGGCCCAGGGTCTCGCCCTCGAACCGGCCGGCCCGGCGGACCAGGTAGAAGGCGATCCCGGCGATGAAGAAGGGCGCCCACCGGGGCACCAGGAGCTGGTCCAGCAGCGGGATGCCCGCCGTCGGCGCAAGGACCGAGCCCAGCGCCCAGAGCCAGCAGAAGTTGGCGACCCGGCGGTGGCCGGCACCCAGCAGGACGACCAGCGAGAAGATCAGGTAGAAGCGCAGCTCGATCCAGAGCGTCCAGTAGACGTTGTCGACGCTGTTCACGCCCAGGGGCTCGTGCAGCATCGTGAGGTTGGTGAGCATCTGGCCGACGGTGACCTTCGCCTCGCCCGGGGTCCGCGGACCGAGCCGGGCCACCGCCGAGGAGATCACGACCGCCGCCCAGTAGAGCGGGAACAGCCGCAGGATCCGGCCGTGCCAGAACTGCTGGAGGGACTTGCCCCAGCCGGACATGCAGATCACGAAGCCACTGATCATGAAGAAGAGGACGACACCCAGCCAGCCGAACTCGGCCACCTTGTGCAGGGTGGGAAACAGCTCGACCGCCGTCCGCTGCCAGGGGATCGTCCCCGAGCCCGCCAAATAGTGGAACAGCACCACCGACAGCGCCGCGAACAGCCGCAGGCCGTCGAGCACGGCTATCCGAGGCGCCCGCGCGGCCCCGGCGGCGCCCCGCCCCGACCACAGCCTCGGGCGGCGTCGACCGGGATCGGGGAATGTCTGCGGCGCCTCGGCGGGCTCCGGGACATGGTCCCCGGTGAGGACGAGCCTGTCGGACATGACACCTCTGGAAGTCACGGGGGTGTCTGCGACACCGATACGTTCGGGGGGTGTGGAACCCCGCGATCGTATCGGTGCCGCGTGCACCCACCGGCGTCCGGGGCCCGGCCGCACCGCTTCCCCGACCGTGGTCAGAGGGCGGCCGCGCGGCGGTGCAGGAGGTCGGCGGTCGCGGTGTCGGCCGGAAGGAATGCCTCCAAGTGCAGCTCGGCCAGGGTCACGTCCACGGCCGTGGCGAACGACGTCAGCGTCGTCAGGAGCCGCAGCTCGCCCCCGGCCGTGCGCAGGCGCAGGGGCACCGCGAAGCCCAGGTGGTCCGGGCCCGGGGGCGGGAGTGCGGGCAGGTAGCCGGTCAGCTCGTCGATGAGTGCGTCGAGCTCCGGGTCCGGATGGGCCGTGGCCCGGGCCCGCAGGCTCTCCGTGATGTGCCGTCCCCACGCCGCCAGGTTCACCACGCGCGGCGCCATGCCCGCGGGATGCAGCGCGAGCCGCAGCACGTTCACCGGCGGCGCGAGCAGATGCGCGGCCGCGCCCTCGGTCAGCACCTCGAACGCGGCGTTCGCCAGGACGAGTTCGCCGCGCGGACCGGCGACCACCGCCGGGTACGGCAGGTGCCCGGTCAGGATGGAGCGCAGCGCCTCCATGGCCGGCCCGACCGCGGCCGACTCCGGCGGTGACTCCGCGTACACGGGCGCGTAACCGGCGCTCAGCAGCATCGAGTTGCGCTCCCGCAGCGTCAGCCCGAGGGACTCGGAGAGCCGGACCACCATCGTCCGCCCCGGCACCGAGCGGCCGCTCTCGATGAAGCTGAGGTGCCGCTGGGTGGTCCCGGCCAGGGTGGCCAGTTCGAGCTGGCTCATCCGGCGCAGCGCCCTCCGCCGGCGGACCTCACGGGCGAACGGGGTGGGTGCGGGGGCAGCGGTGGTGGCCATGTGCCCTTTCTAGCCGCCGCCGGGCGGACCGGGCGATTCCCCGGAGGGAATTGCCGGGGGTGTCCCGGGCCCCGGAATCTGGGCGCGTACCCCGCCGTACCCGCCACGCCCCGCCGTACCCGCCGCACCGCGGCACCGCCGCACCACGGCACCGCGGCACCCACCAGCCCGGAGGACACCATGCGCTCGTACCACCTGGAAGCATTCGGCGGCATCGAGGGGATCGTGCCGCGCGACTCCGGCGGACCCCGGCCGGAGCCGGCCGGCCCCACCGGCATCGTCGTCGCCGTCCGGGCCGCCTCCCTCAACAAGCGGGACCTGCTCATCCTCGACCGGCTCTACCCGCTGCCCGCCGTACCCGGCGTGGTCCCGCTCAGCGACGGCGCCGGCGAGGTGGTCGCCGTCGGCGAGGCGGTGACCCGGTTCGCGGTGGGCGACCGCGTGTCCTGCGCGTACTTCCCGCGCTGGCGCACCGGCCGGATCACCCCGGACGCCTTCGACCAGCCCGGCTGCACCCTCGACGGGATGCTCACGGAGTACGCCGTACTCGACGAGCAGTGGGCGGTCCGCGTCCCGGACCACCTGACCTGGGAGGAGGCGGCCACGCTGCCCTGCGCCGGGGTCACCGCCTGGCACGCGCTGACCGGCGGGGACCCGCTGCTGCCCGGCCAGACCGTACTGACGCTGGGCACCGGCCCGGTCGCCCTCTTCGCCGTGCAGTTCGCGAAACTGCTGGGCTGCCGGGTGGTGTCGACCACCTCCAGTGCCGCCAAGGCGGACCGCCTCAAGGCGCTCGGCGCCGACGAGGTCGTCGACTACCGGCGCACTCCCGACTGGGGCCGGGCCGTACGGGACCTCACCGGCGGCCTCGGCGCCGACCTCGTCGTGGAGACGGGCGGCCCCGAGACCATCGAGCAGTCGGTGCGGGCGAGCGCCCTGTACGGGCAGATCGCCCTGCTGATCACCGCGAGCGCCGCGAAGTCCGGGATCGGGATCTCGCACGCGGCGTACGCGTCGAGTCTGGCCACGATCCGCCGGGTCTTCGTCGGCAGCCGCACGCAGTTCGAGGACATGAACCGGGCGGTGGCCGCCCACGGGCTGCGCCCGGTCATCGACCGCGTGCACCCCTTCGAGGAGGCGCGCACGGCCTACCGCGCGTACGCGACGGACGCGCCGTTCGGCAAGGTCGTCATCACGATGGACGGGGCCGACGGGAGCTGAACCCGTACGGCCCCGTCCGGGAGCGCGGATCAGACGGCGGCGGGCTCGTCGTCCTCCGGGACGCTGACCAGCCAGCGGGTGTCCTGCCGCGGCCGCAGGTACAGCGCCCAGTACAGCGTGGCCACGGCCACGATCCCGCCGGTCCACAGCAGGTACTGGGTCTCCTGCTGCTTGAGGATGTACGCGAGTACGGCGATCAGCACGATCGGCACGCCCGGCCACAGCGGCATCCGCCAGGCGGCCACCTCGCGGTGCGCCCCGCGCCGGGCGAACAGCGCGGCCACCGCGACCAGCAGGTACATGCCGGTCACCGAGACACCGGTGACCCCGTACAGGGTGTCGAGGTTGACGAAGCACAGCGCCGCGCCCGGGACGCCGACGAGGAGCGTGGCCACCCACGGGGAGCCGAAGCGGCCCAGCTTGGACAGCGCGTGGTTGACCGGCGCCGGCCAGGCCTTGTCACGGGCGGAGGCGAACAGCACGCGCGAGTTCTGGATCACCATGACGATGCCGGCGTTGATGATGGCGAGGGCGACGCAGAGGCTGACGAAGGTGCCGACGGCCGAGTTGGACCAGGCGGTGACCATGCCGCCGAGGTCGCCCTCGGTCAGCGCGGAGAGGTCGGGGGCGCCGACGGTGATGGCGATGACCGGAACCAGGATGACGGCCGTGGAGATGGCGAGGGTGGCCAGCACCGTACGGGCGACGTTGCGCCGCGGGTTCTCCAGCTCCTCCGACAGGTAGACGGCGGTCGAGAAGCCCTGGGTGATGAACAGGGCGATGGCGAGTCCGGAGACCACCATCATCGCGGTCACCGTGGACGTACCGCCGCCCTCGGCCGCGACCGTGCCGTGCACCAGCGCGTCGGCGCCGCGCTCGCTGTGCGCGAAGCCCAGTACGGCGACCAGCGCCGCGGCGACCACCTCCAGTACCAGGAAGATGCCGGTGATCCAGGCGTTGGCCCGCAGGTCGAGGAGGCCGGCGAGGGTGGCGAGCAGCATCACGCCGCCGCCCGCGACCGGGGCCGGTATGTGCACGATCGGCGCGAGGTAGTCGGCCGTGCCCATGGCGATCACGGGCGGCACGATCATCACGACCAGCAGGGAGAGGACGAACACCAGCCAGCCGGCCAGCCGGCCCGCCATGGTCGACACCATCGCGTACTCGCCGCCGGCACTGGGGATCAGGGTGCCGAGCTCCGAGTAGCAGAACGCGACGCCGATGCAGAGCAGCGAACCGATGGCGATCGTGAGGGCGGTCCACGAGCCGAGGCTGGCGAACAGGTCGGGCACGACGACGAACAGGGTCGAAGCGGGCGTCACGCACGAGAGCGTCAGCAGTGTGCCGCCGACGACGCCGATGGAACGCTTGAGCTTCTGGGGGACGGGACCGGTGGCGGGGGCGAGGGCCTGAGGGGCGCTGATCGTTTCAGACATCGGTGCGGGGTTCCGATCGGCTGGTGCGGTGAACTGAGGTGCGGGAGCGGTATCGCCTCCGAGGCGGTGGTGAGCAAGGTGGTTCAGTGGCTCCCGGGCCGACATCGAATCCCTGCGGGATTCGCAGGTCAAGAGCAGTTCTCCTGCGGATTCCATCGTCGGGTGCCACGGCCGTGGCCCTACGGCAGCGTTAAGACCGCGTAAACGCTGCACGGAGTGCGGGTGCGGGAACCGCAGCGGCGGGCGGGCAAATTTTCTTCCGCTTTGCCGACATGTGCCCGCGGCGACACCACCTGCCCACGGAGTGGGCACCCGGGTGGGGGTCCGGGTCGCTCCGGAGCCGCTTCCCGGTCGCCCGCGGTTCAGCCGCTCGCGGCAGCCCGGCCGTCGGTGCGCGAGGCCAGCAGCAGGGCGATGTCGTCCGGCCGGTCCGCGGAGCCCCCCGCCTCGCCGATCAGCCGGTCGGCCATCTCGGTCAGCGGCGACGGCCGGGCCGCGGCCAGCGCCGCCCGCAGCCGCTCCACGCCGACGTCGATGTCCGTGCCCGCCTCCTCCACCAGCCCGTCGGTGTACAGGGCGAGCACCGAGCCCGGCGCCAGCCGCAGGTCCGTCACCGGGTACGTGGCGCCGGCGTCGATGCCGAGCACCACCCCGCCCGGCAGGTCCAGCACCTCGGCCCGCCCGTCCGCGTGCCGCAGCAGCGGCTGCGGGTGCCCGGCCCGCGCGGCCCGCGCCCGGCCCGACACCGGGTCGAGCAGGACGTAGCAGCAGCTCGCGAACTGGCCCGGGTCGAGATCGATCAGCAGCCGGTTGGTGCCCGCCACCACCTGGTCCGGCGCGCTGCCGGCCAGCGTGAAGGCCCGTACGGCGCTGCGCAGTTGGCCCATCGTGGCGGCGGCCGCCACCCCGTGGCCCTGTACGTCCCCGATGACCAGAGCCAGCAGGCCGTCGATCGTCTCGATCACGTCGTACCAGTCGCCGCCCACGTCCATGCCCTGGGTGCCGGGCAGGTACCGGGCGACGGTCTCCACGTTCTCGTGCACCGGCAGCCGGTGCGGCAGCAGTCCCGCCTGCAGTCCGCGGGCCAGCGCGGACTCGGTGTCGTAGCGCTGCGCCCGTTCCAGGGCCTGCGCGATCAGCCCGGCCAGCGCGGTCAGCACCGTACGCTCCTCCGGGCTGAACCCGCGCGGCGCGTCGAAGCCGAGGATGCAGGAGCCCACCGGCCGGCCCGAGGCGATCAGCGGCAGGAACGCCCGGGCCCCGACGTGGGCGTCCAGCGGGATCCCCGGATAGGCGGCGGCCAGGTGCTCCATCGACTCGAAGAACAACGGCCGGCCCGTGGTCAGCGTCTCCACGCCCGGCAGCCGCACGTCCAGCGCCACCCCGTCGAACCGGTCCAGGAAGCCCTGCGGGAACCCCGTCTCCCACGCCAGGTGCAGATGCCGCTCGTTGAGCAGGTAGATCGCCAGCTGGCGGCCGCCGAAGGCGGGCAGCAGCTCCTGCGTGACCACCGCCGACACCTGGCGGGCCGTGACCGCCTCCGTCAGCGCGATGGCGAGGGCCACCGGCCGGTACAGCGCAGAGGCCCGGTCGGCCGGCGAACCCAGCCCCAGCCCCGTGCCCGGGCGGACCACCGATCCGGGCGCGTACACGGGCGGCTCGGCCGCGTCGATCGTCACGGTCACCCCGTCCACACCCGGGTACAGGTCCACCTCCACCCAGCCCGCGTCCGGCTGCCGGCCCAGCCGGGCCGGGAAGCGCACCGGCTCCCCGGACATGAACACCCCGCGGAAGTGGTCCTCGTACGCCGGCTGCCCGAGCCACGGCACCGCCTGCCACAGCACCCGCCCGCGCAGCTCCGGCGCGCCCAGCCGCAGCAGGTCGGCGGCGGCACGGTTGACGTAGCGGACCCGGCCCTCGCGGTCCATGGAGAGCACGGCGAGGGTGAGCCGCTCCACGGCCTCGCGGGCGCCCTGTGCGGTGTCCGGTGGCGGCACGCCGACCGGATCGCCGGTCCAGAGCAGCGGTTCGCCGTCCGTGGTGAGTGCGGCGAGCCCCTCGGCCAGCCCGTCCGCGGCGGTACGCAGCCGCTCCCGGTCGGCGGCGTCGACCGGGACTCCCGGGGTGGCGGGACGCAGGACGAACAGCACCCCGAACCGCTGGGTTCCGGCCATGACGGGCTCGTACAGCGAGCCGAAGGGGAACGGCAGCCCGGCCATCAGCTGCGGGAAGCGCCGCATGGCCGACTCCGCGTCGGGCAGGTGCACCGACTGTCCGGAGCGGTAGGCCTCGGCGACCGGGTACGGGCGGTTCACGTGCATCCGCCACCACGGACGGAACAGCCGCACCGGCAACCCCGTGACCACGGCCAGCAGCAGCGGTCCCTCGGCTCCGGAGCGCAGGTAGATGCCGCCCGCAAACCCGCCGACGGCATGCACCGCATCGACGCAGGCCCGCGCGAGCACCCGGACCGTGGCGTCGGTGGCGGGGCCGCTGTCCGGTCTCGCCGTCACACAGTCAGCATGCCCCCCCGACGCCGGACGCTGCATCCCGGCGCCGGTGCGCGGCGGCCGGGGCGTCGGCGCCCGGTTCCCCGGCTTCAGCGCCCCGCCCCCTCCCGGCGGCCGCGCCCCGCACCGGCGCCGCTCCGGTAGCCGGCCACCACGGCGAGCGCCGCCAGCAGCAGCACCGAGGCGACCGTGCGCAGCGCGGCCCCCATCGCGTCCGTGAAGGCGCCGATCTGCGCCGGATCCTGCGGATCGCCGTGGAACCGGGAGGCCAGCACCGTGCCGACCACCGCCACCCCCAGCGCGGCGCCGATCTCCCGGGCCGCGGTGTTCAGCCCGGAGCCCAGCCCGGCCTGGTGCGCGGGCAGCTCGGCGACCACGGTCAGGGTCAGCGAGGGCGCGCACAGGCCGGTCCCGACCGACAGCACCAGCAGGTAGCAGGCGTACAGGGCGTACGGGGTGCCCGCGCCGGCGGTGGAGACCAGCAGCAGCCCCGACCCGATCAGGCCCAGCCCGGCGCCGACCGGCAGCCGCGGCCCCGTGCGCTCCGCCAGCCGGGCCCCCAGCTTCGGCACCACCGCCATGCCGATGGTCAGCGGGACGATCGCCAGACCGGCGGCAGCGGGCGAGAAGCCCTTGGCGTACTGGAGGTACTGGGCGTTGACGAAGAACAGGGAGAAGAGCCCGAAGAACGCGGCGCCGATCCCGAGCGACCCGGCGCGCAGCTTGCGCGAGGCGAAGATCCGCGGGTCCAGCAACGGGTGCGCGGCGCGCAGCGCGTGGCCGGTGAAGGCCGCGAGCAGCCCGGCGCCGGCCCCGAAGGCGATCAGCACCGCCGCCGAGGTCCAGCCGTACGAGGGCCCCTCGATGATCCCGTAGACGACCGCGAGGAGCGCCCCGGCCAGCAGGAGCGCGCCCAGCGGGTCGACGGAGGCGTCGGCCCGGGCCGGGGTGCGGGGGACCGTGCGGGCGACGGCGAGCGCGAGCAGCGCGCCCAGCGGCACGACCGCCCAGAACAGGGCCCGCCAGGTCAGGTACTCCCCGGCCAGACCGCCCCCGACGTTGCCCGCCAGGCCCCCGAGGCCGGCGGACAGCGTCCAGGTCGCCAGCGCCTGGCCGCGGCGCTCGGGCGGGCTCAGGTGGATCAGTACGGACATGGTGGCGGGCATGATCAGGGCCGCACCGGCCCCGCACAGGCCGCGCCCCGCGATGAGCACCGCCGGGGCCGCGGCGAGCGCGCTGACCGCGGCGCCCGCGGCGAACAGCCCGAGCCCGGCCAGCAGGGCGCCCTTGCGGCCGTACCGGTCGCCGAGGGCGCCGGCCGGGATGAGCAGGGCGGCGAACACGATGACGTACGCGTCGACGGCCCACACCAGCTGGCCGGGTGTGGGGTGCAGGGCGGACGCGGCGAGCTGCGGCAGCAGCAGGTTGACGGCCGCGACCATGGCCTGCGCGACGAGCACGCAGGCGCACAGGACGAGCAGGGCGGCCCGGGTGAGGGCGGCGGGCGCCGGGGCGGACGGACCTGCGTCGGGATCGGTGACATCCCGCTTGAGGGCATGGCGGAGCACGGCTCCTCCTCGGAGTCGGTGACGGTGAAGTGGTGTGTGGTGTGGGGGAGGGGAGCGCGGTCGGCGCCATCCCCCGTGCCTCACCGTAGAGTTGGCGCGACCTGCTTTCCAGTGCAAGTTATGCAAGGGATGAATGCGTGTGACGCAATCCGGCCTGGACCTCAATCTCCTCGTGGCCCTGGACGTCCTCCTGGAGGAGTCGAGCGTGTCCCGCGCGGCCGCCCGCCTGCACCTCTCCGAGCCCGCCATGAGCCGCACCCTCGGCCGGATCCGCAGGGCCCTCGGCGACCCCGTGCTCGTGCGCGCCGGGCGGAGCATGGTCCCGACCCCGCACGCCCTCGCCGTCCACGGCGAGGTCAGGGCCGTCGTGGAACGGGCCCGGGCCCTGTTCCTGAGCGGCGGACAGGTCGACCTGCCCACCCTCACCCGTACCTTCACCGTGCTGGCCCACGACGCCTTCGCCGCCACCTTCGGGGCCACGCTCTTCTCACGGGTGGCCCGGGAGGCGCCCGGGGTACGGCTGCGCTTCCTGTCGGAGAGCCACGTGGACACGCCGGTGCTGCGCGAGGGCGTCGCCGACCTCGAACTCGGCGTCGTGGACAGCCGCTCCCCCGAGGTGCGCGTCGAGCACCTCTTCGACGAGCACATGATGGGCGTCGCCCGGGCCGGCCACCCGCTGCTGAAGGGCCGGATGACCGCCCGCCGGTTCGCGGCCGCCGAGCACCTCATCGTCTCCCGGCGCGGCCGGCTGGAGGGGCCCGTGGACGCGGCCCTCGCCCGGCAGGGCCTGTCCCGGCGGGTGGTGGGCTGTGTCGGCTCGTACCCCGCTTCCCTGTTCGTGCTGCGCGAGAGCGACCTCGTCGGCCTGATCGCCACTCAGGCCGTGCCGCTCGCCACCGAGCTGGGACTGGAGGCCTTCGAAGTGCCGCTCGACCTGCCGACGCTGCCCTTCGGCATCGCCTGGCACCCCCGCCACGACGCCGACCCGGCGCACGCCTGGCTGCGGGGCTGCGCCCGCGAACTGCTCCCAGCGGTGGCCGGGCACCCCGTACGCCGTACGCACTGACCCGAACGCCTCCCCCGTCCGGGGGACGGGCCGCCGCACCCGCCCTGACCGGCCGCGCTCCGGGGCACCCATACGCACGCGTCCCACCCCGCCACGGAAGGCAGAGCATGCGGTTCCAGTACGACACCATCGGCGAGCGCTTCGTGGAATCGAAGACCACGGCGGCCTTCTCGGCGGCCGACACCCACACCCTGCTCGGGGCGCTCGACGCGCTCGGCGGGGTGCGCGGGCTCGACACCCTCGACCTGGCCTGCGGATACGGCTACAACACGCGGCTGCTGGCGCGCGGCGGGGCCCGGCGGGCCGTCGGCGTGGACATCTCCGAGGAGATGATCCGGCTGGCCCGGGCGCACGGGGTGATCGGCGGGAACGGGGTGGGCGCGCTGGAGCGCGCGGTGGGCGCGGTACGCCCGGCGGGCGCGGCGGCTCCGGGAGCGGACGGGCACACCGGGACGGCCCCCGCCGGGGCGGGGGCCTTCGAGGCGGCCCCGGTCGAGGCCGGGTCCATCGGGGCCGGCTCCATCGAAGCCGGGTCCGCCGGGTCCATGGGAACCGGGTCGATCGAATACGTCGTCGCCGACGCGGCCAAGCTGCCGCAGATGGGCCCCTTCGACCTGGCCACCGCCGTGTACCTGTTCAACTACGCCACCGACCGGTCCGCCCTGCACGCCATGTTCCGGTCCATCCGCGCCAACCTGCGCGACGGCGGCCGGCTGCTGGCGATCGTGCCGAACGCCGGCGCGTACCCGCACGTCGACTGGTCGCCGTACGGGGTCCGGATCGTCGACCGCGTCCAGGAAGGCGACGCGCCGCTGCTGAAGGCGCAGTTCCTGACCCAGCCCCCGGCCGACTTCGAGTTCCGCGAATGGGCGCACGCCGACTTCGCCGAGGCCGCCGTCGAGGCGGGCTTCTCCACGGTCGGCTGGCAGCCGAACCGGACCCCGCCCGCCGACGGCGCGCGCGACGAGGCCTACTGGACCGCCTACCGGGCCTGGCCCATCAGCTCGCTGATGACCTGCACCGCATGACGTACCCCGCCCCGGCCCGCCGGTCGGCCCGCCGGTCCGCGCGCCCGCCGGTCCGCCCGCACGGCCTCACTCGTCGGCGGCGGACCTGATCAGCTCCACGATCCGGTCCCGGGCCGCCCGCCCCTCCGGCACCGGCAGCAGCGGGTACCCGTGCGGCAGCCCCGGCTCCTCGTGGAACTCCACCTCGACCCCGTCCGCACGGGCCCGGCGCAACAGCTCCCGGCTGTCGGTGGTCAGCACGTCCCGGGTGCCGGTGAACACCGTCAGCGGCGCCAGCCCCCCGAAGGAGCCGTGCAGGGGGCTCACCCGCGGGTCGTCGGTGGCCAGGGTGCCCGCGTACAGCCGGCCCGCCTCCAGCAGCCCCGACCGGGCCTGGAGCGGGTCGGCCGCCTCGATCGCCGCCTGGTCGGGGTGGCTCATGGTCAGGTCCAGCCAGGGCGAGATCAGGACGATCCGCGAGGGCTGGTCCCCCGTACGGTCGCGCAGGCGCTGGGCGGCGGCCAGCGCCAGCCCGGCTCCCGCCGCGTCCCCGATGAGCACCGTGCCGCCCGCTCCGCCGCTGGCTATCAGCCCGCTCAGCAGGTCCGCGGCCACCGGAACGGTCCGGTCTGCGGTCCCGCGCGGGGCAAGTATGTACGCCGGTACGACGACGCGGGCCCGCGCCTCCGTGACCAGGGTCCGGATCATCGACCAGTGCGGCCGGACCAGCTCGTTGATGTACCCGCCGCCGTGCACGTACAGCACCTGGGCCGCGGGCTCGATCCCGAGCGGCGAGGCGTCGTACACCGGCCAGGCGCCGACGAAGGTGCGGGAGACGTCGGCGACGCGGCCCAGGGAGCGCGGCGGCAGGTGCGACGCCGGCCGGCGGGCCGTCTCCGCCACCCGTGCGCGCACCGCCTCGGCACTCGCGAACCGTCTTCGCCGCCCCGCCGCGATCAGCGCGACCGACAGCGCCCTGCTGCGCAGACTCGGCACGCCCCTCACCTCCCCATTCCCTGCCCCGGCCGCGGGCCCCTGCCCAGGCCACAGCCCTTCACGTGAGGAGCATAGGCGTGAAGCTGGGCTGTCGACCCGCTTAAGAAATCCTCGATGGACTGATCACCTCCGCGCTCGGCAGATTGGTGCCTGTCGATACGTCGCACCCGCACCAGTGGTTGCAACGCCCCCTCCGCATGCCTGGAGCCACCCCCATGAAGGCACTCGTCAAGCACAAGGCCGAGCCCGGGCTGTGGCTCATGGACGTCCCCGAGCCCGAGTACGGCGCCGGCGACGTGCTGATCAAGGTGCTGCGCACCGGCATCTGCGGCACGGACCTGCACATCCGCTCCTGGGACGGCTGGGCGCAGGGCGCGGTCAAGACCCCGCTCGTGCTCGGCCACGAGTTCGTGGGCGAAGTCGCCGCGCTCGGCGCTGACGTCCGGGACATCGAGATCGGCGCGCTGGTCAGCGGCGAGGGCCACCTGGTCTGCGGCAAGTGCCGCAACTGCCTGGCCGGGCGCCGCCACCTGTGCCGCAGCACGGTCGGCCTCGGCGTCGGCCGCGACGGCGCCTTCGCCGAGTACGTCGTCCTGCCCGCGCAGAACGTGTGGGTGCACCGCACCGCCGTGGACCTGGACGTGGCGGCGATCTTCGACCCGTTCGGCAACGCCGTGCACACGGCGCTGTCCTTCCCGCTGGTCGGCGAGGACGTACTGATCACGGGCGCGGGCCCGATCGGGATCATGGCGGCGGCCGTGGCCAAGCACGCCGGTGCGCGCAACGTCGTCATCACCGACGTCAGCCCCGAGCGCCTGGAGATCGCCCGCAAGGCCGGCGCCACGCTCGCGCTCGACGTCTCGAAGTCGACGATCGCCGACGCGCAGGCGCAGCTGGGCCTGCGCGAGGGCTTCGACATCGGCCTGGAGATGTCCGGCCGCGCCGAGGCGATGCGCGACATGATCGACAACATGACGCACGGCGGCCGGATCGCCATGCTGGGTCTGCCGGCCCAGGAGTTCCCGGTGGACTGGGCGAAGGTCGTCACCTCGATGATCACGATCAAGGGCATCTACGGCCGCGAGATGTTCGAGACCTGGTACGCGATGACGGTGCTGCTGGAGGGCGGGCTCGACCTCAGCCCGGTCATCACCGGCCGCTACTCGCACCGCGACTTCGAGGCCGCGTTCGACGAGGCCGCCACCGCCCGCAGCGGCAAGATCATCCTGGACTGGACGGCGTAAGGGCCCTTCCGGCCCCCGGACCGGAGGGCGCAACGGCCCACCGGTCCGCCCCGCCTCCGTCCCACCGAACCATCTCCCTCCGGCCGGGCCCCGCCCACCCTCCCCCCTCCGCGGGGCCCGGCCCCCTTCGTCCGCCGCACAAGGAGAAGCCGAAGCCCATGTTCGAGTCCGTACGCGAAGACCTCCGCACCACCCTCGACGAGATCCGCGCCGCGGGCCTGCACAAGCCCGAGCGCGTCATCGGCACCCCGCAGAACGCGGCCGTGGCGGTCACCGCCGGCGGCGCCCCCGGCGAGGTCCTCAACTTCTGCGCCAACAACTACCTGGGCCTGGCCGACCACCCCGACGTGGTCGCCGCGGCGAAGGACGCGCTGGACCGCTGGGGCTACGGCATGGCCTCGGTCCGCTTCATCTGCGGTACGCAGGAGGTGCACAAGGAGCTGGAGGCGCGGCTGTCCTCCTTCCTCGGCCAGGAGGACACGATCCTCTACTCCTCCTGCTTCGACGCCAACGGCGGCGTCTTCGAGACCCTGCTCGGCGCCGAGGACGCGGTGATCTCCGACGCCCTCAACCACGCCTCGATCATCGACGGCATCCGGCTCTCCAAGGCCCGCCGCTTCCGGTACGCCAACCGCGACATGGCCGAGCTCGAAGCCCGCCTGAAGGAGGCGACCGAGGGCGGCGCGCGGCGCAAGCTGATCGTCACCGACGGCGTCTTCTCCATGGACGGCTACGTCGCCCCGCTCGCCGAGATCTGCGACCTGGCCGAGCGCTACGACGCCATGGTCATGGTCGACGACTCGCACGCGGTGGGCTTCGTCGGCCCCGGCGGCCGCGGGACGCCCGAGCTGCACGGGGTCATGGACCGCGTCGACATCATCACCGGCACCCTCGGCAAGGCCCTCGGCGGCGCCTCCGGCGGCTACGTCGCGGCCCGCGCCGAGATCGTCGAGCTGCTGCGCCAGCGCTCGCGCCCGTACCTCTTCTCGAACTCCCTCGCCCCGGTCATCGCCGCCGCGTCCCTGAAGGTCCTGGACCTGCTGGAGTCGGCGGGCGACCTGCGCGAGCGGCTCGCCGCCAACACCGCGCTCTTCCGTACGAAGATGACCGAGGCCGGCTTCGAGATCCTCCCCGGCGACCACGCGATCGCCCCGGTGATGATCGGCGACGCGGCGGAGGCGGCCAAGATGGCGGAACTGCTGCTGGAGCGCGGCGTGTACGTGATCGGCTTCTCCTACCCGGTGGTCCCGATGGGCGCGGCCCGCATCCGGGTCCAGCTCTCGGCGGCCCACTCGACGGCGGACGTGGAGCGCGCGGTGGCCGCCTTCGCGGACGCCCGCGCGGCCCTGGCGGCGACGGAGGCCTGAGCGCGGGTCGGGCGGGGCGCTCCACCTGCGAGAATGGTGGGGTGATCGACCCCCGCCGGCTGCGCATCCTGCGGGCCGTGGCGGACCACCGTACGGTGACCGCCGCGGCCGCAGCCCTGTACCTCACCCCCTCCGCCGTCTCCCAGCAGCTCGCGGCGCTGGAACAGGAGACCGGGCACGCGCTGCTGACCCGCAGCGGCCGCGGCGTACGGCTGACGGCGGCCGGCGAGATCCTGCTCGGGCACGCACACGAGGTCCTCGCCCAGCTGGAGCGCGCCGAAGCCGAGCTCGCGGCCTACGCGGGAGGCGCGGCGGGCGAGGTGACGGTGGCCGCCTTCGCGACGGGCATCGCCGAGGTCCTCGCCCCGGCGATCGCCCGCCTGGCCCGCGAGCACCCGGGCATCCGCCTGCGCGTACGCGACGCGGAAGGCGATCAGAGCCTGCCGCTGCTGCTCGACGGCGAGGCCGACCTCGCGCTGGCCGTCGAGTACCGCGGCGCCCCGGGCGCCGACGACGGCCGCCTGTCGGTCCTCCCGCTGTACGCGGAGCCCTTCGACGCGGTGCTCCCCTCGGGGCACGTCCTGGCCGACCTCCCCGAGGTGCCGCTGGCGGACCTCTCCGGCGCGGACTGGGTGGGGCAGTACCCCGGGAACCCGTGCCACGACGTGACGCTGCTCGCCTGCGAACTGGCCGGCTTCCAGCCCCGGTTCGTGCACTCCTCGGACGATTTCCGCGCCGTGACGGCCCTGGTGGGCGCCGGGGCGGGGGTGGCCCTGGTCCCGCGCTCGGCGCTGCGCGGCATGGACCTCAAGGAGGTCCAGGTCCGCCCGGTGTCGGGCGCGACGCCCACCCGGAGGGTCTTCGCGGCGACCCGCCGGGGCGCGGAGTCCCACCCCCTGATCGCCCCGATCCTGGCGGCCCTGTCGGAGGAGGCGGGACGCCTGCCGGCGCACTGAGGCGCGGGGGCGGCCGTCAAACCCTCCGCACCTCCACACCCGCCGCCTCGAACTCGGCGGCGACCCGGTCCGGCAGGGCCGTATCCGTGACCAGGACGTCCACCGACCGGGTCGGGCAGATGCGGGCGAAGGCGCGGACCGCGAGTTTGCTGGAGTCCGCCGCGATCACCACCCGGCGGGCCCGTTCGCACAACAGCCGGTTCATCGCCGCCTCGTCCTCGTGGCGGGTCGCCGCGCCGTCCGCCGGGTCGAACGCGTCCACGCCGACCACCGCCGTGTCCATCGTCAGCTGGCCCAGGACCTGCTGGGCCAGCGGGCCCGTCAGCTCGTACGACTGGGGGCGGGCGACCCCGCCCGTCAGGACGATCTTGAACTGCGGTCTGATGACGAGCTCGCCCGCGATGTTCAGCGCGTTGGTCACCACCGTCAGTGCCGGCGTGCCCGTCGCCAGGTCCGGGCGGCCGGCCAGGGCGCGGGCCACCTCCGTGGTCGTGGTGCCGCCCGTCAGGCCGATCACCTCGCCCGGGGTGATCAGGGCCGCCACCGCCTCGCTGATCCGGTGCTTCTCCGCCGCGCGGCGCGAGGTGCGGTAGCGCAGCGGGAGTTCGTACGAGACGCCGTGCACCACCGCCCCGCCACGGGTGCGGACCAGCAGCTGCTGCTCGGCCAGCTGGTCGAGGTCGCGGCGGATGGTCGCGGCGGACACGCCGAGGGCCTCCGCCGTCGGCTCGACCTCCAGCTCGCCCCGCTCCACCAGCAGATCCAGCAGCGTCTGCCAGCGCTCCTTACGGGTCATGGACCCCACGGCGATCGACCCCCTCGGGTGTGCTCCAACGGCCTACGCGTCGACATTAACTCAGGAGATCAACCCCCTCGGGTGCTTGAAGTTGCGTGAAATAGGCCGCTACCTTGCAGGAAACTGCACCCACCACGCCAGGGAGCCGGCATGAGCCACGTCGCGTACGAGTTGGGCACGCAGCCCGAGTGCTGGGAGCGGGCCGCCGAACTGGCCCCGGCCCACCGGGCGTTGCTGCCGCAGCCGGGGGAGCGTACCGCGATCGTCGGGTGCGGGACCTCCTACTACATGGCCCAGGCGGCCGCCGCCCTGCGCGAGGAGGTGGGGCAGGGGGAGACCGACGCCTTCCCCGCCTCGGAGTACCCCCTGCACCGCCGCTACGACCGGGTCATCGCGCTCACCCGGTCCGGCACCACCACCGAGGTGCTCGACCTGCTGGCCGGGCTGCGGGACACCGGGGTGCGCACGACCGCCGTCATCGGGGACCCGGCGACCCCGGTGATGACCCTCGCCGACGAGCTCGTCGTCCTCGACTTCGCCGACGAGCGGTCCGTCGTGCAGACCCGCTTCGCGACCACCGCGCTGACCCTGCTGCGCGCCCACTTCGGCCGGCACACCCCCGCGGCCGTCGCCGACGCCCGGACCGCGCTCGCCGAACCGCTGCCCGAACAGGCGGCGAGCCGCGGCCAGTTCACCTTTCTCGGCCGCGGCTGGAGCGTGGGCCTCGCGCACGAGGCCGCGCTGAAGATGCGCGAGGCCTCCCTCTCCTGGGCCGAGTCGTATCCGGCGATGGAGTACCGGCACGGCCCGATCAGCGTCACCGGACCCGGCACCCTCACCTGGTCGCTCGGCGAGACCCCCGAGGGGCTCGCCGAGCAGGTGCGGGCCACCGGCGGCCAGTGGGTGGCCGGCCGGCTCGACCCGCTCGCCGAGCTGGTACGGGTCCACCGGCTGGCGCTCGCCGTGGCGGCCCACCAGGGCCTCGACCCGGACCAGCCGCGGAACCTGACCCGCTCGGTGATCCTCACCGCCGGTGAGGAGGCGGTCCGATGAGCCTCGTCTCCGCCGGGACGCTCGTCCTCGACGCGGCCGCCGCGGGCCGCGCCGTCGCCGCGTTCAACATCATCACGCTGGAGCACGCCGAGGCCGTCGTCGCCGGGGCGGAACGGGCGGGGCTGCCCGTCATCCTGCAACTCAGCGAGAACGCCGTGAAGTTCCGCGGCGGGCAGCTGCTGCCGATCTCGCGCGCCGCCGCCGCGTGCGCGGAGGCCGCCGGGATCCCGGTCGGCCTGCACCTCGACCACGTCAAGAGCCCCGACCTGCTCCGGCAGGCCGCGGACGCCGGGTTCAGCTCGGTGATGTACGACGCCGCGCAGCTCCCGTACGCGGAGAACCTGGAGGCCACCCGCTCCGCGGCCGACTGGGCGCACGCCAACGGGCTGTGGGTCGAGGCAGAGCTGGGCGAGGTGGGCGGGAAGAACGGCGCCGCGCCGCTGGACCCGCACGCGCCGGGCGCCCGTACGGATCCGGACGAGGCCCGGCGGTTCGTGGCCGACTCGGGCGTCGACGCGCTGGCCGTGGCGATCGGCAGCAGCCACGCCATGACCAGCCGCACCGCCGAGCTGGACCACGCGCTGCTGGCGCGCCTGGCCAAGACCGTGGACGTGCCGCTGGTGCTGCACGGCTCCTCGGGGCTGCCGGACGCGGAACTCGCGGCGGCGGTGGCGGGCGGCATCCGCAAGGTCAACATCGGCACCGCGCTGAACCTGGCCATGACGGAGGCGATCCGCACCCACCTGACCCCGGCGGACCCCCGGCCCTACCTGACGGCGGCCCGTACGGCGATGGCGGCGACGGCCGCGGCGATGATCACGGCGCTGAACTGACGGCGGGGCGGGGGCGGGGGTAGGGGCATCGGCCGGTCGGCGGCGGCCGGTCAGCGCGGGACGAGCCGGGCCTGGTGGCACGTGAGGGCGTGCCAGCGGGCCCGGTCCGGCGTCGCCCCCGGCTCCAGGGTGCGACTGGCCTCGATCGCGGTGACGTGGCGGTCGGTGGACAGGCACAGGAGGACGAACAGGTCGGTGTGCGTGGGCTCGACGGTCTCCTCGTAATACCACTCGGCCGTGACGGTCCGCCGGTCGGCCAGGAAGGGCCGCTGGAGGAAGTCCTGCACGTCGAGGGGGAAGTGCCCGAGCACCCCCTGCGCCTCCGGCGGGTCCAGGACCAGCCGTTCCACCGGCGCGCCGGGACGGCCGGGCGCCGCGCCCGCGCCGCCGCCCGCCCGCGGCGGACGCGCGTCGAAGGAACGGGTCCGCAGCGAGCCGGGCTCCACCCGGGCCCGCTCGCCCCGGTGCTCCTGCGCCCGCCCGTTGTGGTACACCGGCTGGACCCGGCACAGGCCCCGGTCTCCCAGCACCAGTGCGAACGGCGTGCCGTCGGAGTAGACCCGGGCCCACCACACCAGGGACCGGCCGGCCTTCTCCAGCGTCTTGGCCCGTACGTCGTCCGGCAGCAGCTCCCAGGCGCGCAGGCGGTCGGGGGTCTCGGGGTCGACGGGCAGGGTTCCCGGCTCGTGGACCTGGGTCACGCCCCCGGAGTCCTCGGCCCGGCCGGCGGGCAGCCGGTCCTGACGCCCCGGCATCCGGTCCTGGCGTTCCGGTGTCCGGCCCTGACGCCCCGGCGTCGGGTCCCGGTGCTCCGGCAGCCGGTCCCGCCCGGCGAATTCCCGCTCCCAGGCCTGCTCGTCCACGTGTCCCCCCGGATCCTCGAACTCCCGCGCCCCGCAGGCCCATTGTCCGCCAAGGGCCGTCGCTGCGCGGCCGGTCGGCGGAAACCGCGGCCCGCGAGCCTTCCCCCTTCTTGGAACACGTTCTACTCTGTGCGCCGCCACCACAGCGAACCGGCTGGACCGCGAGACACCCGGAGGGGCCGTGCACCTCGAATACACGCCTGAGCAGCAGCAGTTGCGCACCGAGCTGCGCGCCTACTTCGCCGAGCTGGTGCCGCAGGACGTCTACGCCCGCTACGAGGACCCCGCCGCCCAGAAGCGCTTCTACCGGGAGACCATCCGCAAGCTCGGCGCCGACGGCTGGCTCGGGGTCGGCTGGCCCAAGGAGTACGGCGGCCGCGGGATGTCGCCCATGGACCAGTTCATCTTCTTCGACGAGGCCGCGCAGGCCGTCGTACCGCTGCCGCTGATGGCGCTCAACACCGTCGGCCCCACGATCATGCAGTTCGGCACCGACGAGCAGAAGTCGTACTTCCTCCCGCGCATCCTCTCCGGCGAGATCGACTTCGCCATCGGCTACAGCGAGCCGGACGCCGGTACGGACCTCGCCGCCCTCAAGTGCAAGGCCGTCCGCGAGGGCGACGAGGAGAGCGGCACGTACGTGGTCAACGGGCAGAAGATCTGGACCACGAACGGGGACACCGCCGACTGGGTCTGGCTCGCCGTCCGCACCGACCCTGACGCCCCCGCGCACAAGGGCATCACCATGCTCCTGGTCCCGACCGCCGACCCCGGCTACTCCTGCACCCTGATCAACACCCTCGCCTCGCACGACACCACCGCCAGCTACTACGAGGACATCCGGGTCCCCGCGAGCCGCCGCGTCGGCCAGGAGAACAAGGGCTGGCGCCTGATCACCAACCAGCTCAACCACGAGCGCGTCACCCTCGCCGCGCACGGCACCATGGCCATCCGCGCCCTGCACGACGTCCAGCGCTGGGCCGCACGGACCAAGCTCGCCGACGGCCGCCGCGTCATCGACCTCTCCTGGGTCCGCGCCCGCCTCGCCCGCACCCACGTCCGCCTCGACGCGATGAAGCTGCTCAACTGGCAGATGGTCAACGCGGTCCAGGACGGCACCCTGACCCCGCAGGACGCCTCCGCGGTCAAGGTGTACGGCTCCGAGGCCCGCAGGGACGCGTACGCCTGGCTGATGGAGGTCGTCGGCGCGGCCGGCTCCCTCAAGGACGGCTCCGCGGGCGCGGTCCTGCACGGCGAACTCGAACGCGGCTACCGCAGCGCGGTCATCTTCACCTTCGGCGGCGGCAACAACGAGATCCAGCGCGAGATCATCTCCTGGATCGGCCTGGGCATGCCCCGAGTCCGCCGCTGAACGCCGCGACGGGGAACCGTGGTCGGCCCCGACGGGCGGAGAGCGGGAGTCAAGACCGGGAACGGATCCCGCTCCGGTCGGTCGCCGGCACGGCCGGGGGCAGCGGTTCACGGGCCGCGTGCCAGGCGGGCGGAAGGGTCGCGACGCCCGTGCGAGCGGCGATGACCCCGCCCGCGATGGCGCACGTGGTGTCGATGTCGCCGCGCCCGGCGACGGTGGACCACAGGCCCTCGTGCAGGTCGTCGAGGTGTCCCGCCGCGCACCAGAGGGCGTAGGGGACGGTGTCGGGTCCGGACATCCGGTAGCCGGAGCCCAGGACCTCCGCGGCGTGGCGGACCGAGGTGTGCTCCGGCATCCGGGCCGCGATCCGCACCCCGGAGCGGACGTCGCCGACGGGGAGCCGCTCGGCGACAGCCCGGAGGAACTCCGGCCGCGCCGGGGCCGGGCCGCCCCGGCTGCGGGTGGCCAGCGCCGCGGCCACGGCGACCGCCACCGCCGCGGTGACGGCCTCCGGGTGGTGGTGCGAGACCGCGCTCTGCCGCGCGGCCTGCTCGGCGACGGTGTCGAGGTCCGCGGCGTGCCAGGCACCCAGCGGGGCGACGCGCATGGCCGCGCCGTTGCCCCAGGAGCCGAGGCCGTCGAACTGGCCGGCGACCACCTCCGGCCAGGGCTCACCGGAGCCGATCCGGCGGAGCACGTCGTGCATCGAGGCTCCGTAGCCGCGGTGCGTGTCGTCGGCGTAGGCCTCGGCGAGGCGCTCGGCGAAGCGGTCCTGGTCGACGGTGCCGCCGCCCTCGGCGAGTTCCCGGACGAGAACGACCGCTTGGGCGGTGTCGTCGCTCCACCGCCACAGCGGCTCCGGGGGCGGGATCCGTGCCTCCAGGGCGGCCGGGCCCTCGCGGCGCAGGATGCCGAACCAGCGGTCACCGAAGGCGTCGCCGAAGGCGAGCCCGGACAACGAGTCCAGCGCGGCGGCAGGTGGGTCGATCATCGGAGCAGTATCACAAGGCGACGGCGCCCCCGGCACTCCGATTTCGGCGCGGCGGCCGCGCAACGGGTCGACGGGTCAACGGGTTCAGGGCCCCGAGTGCCCCGGTGAAGGTCTCTTCACCGGGGCCCCGCATGCCGTGCGGTGGGTGCGGTGGGTGCGGTTACGGGGCTGGCTGCTGCTGCGTGACGCAGTGGATGCCGCCGCCGCCCGCGCCGAGGCTGTCGATGTTGAGCTGTTCGACCGTGCGGCCCGGGAAGAGGCGCTGGAGGGTGGACTTGGCTGCGGCGTCCGCGCGGGTGTCACCGAACTGGGGCGCTATGACCGCCCCGTTGCACACGTAGTAGTTGGCGTACGCGCCCACGAAGTTCGGGTCGGTGGACCGGATGAGGTCGTAGTCGGGGCCCTGGAGCTTGGTGACCGAGATGGGGTTGCCCTGGGCACCGGTGGAGGTGGAGAGGATCTGGTACTGCTGGCGCGCGTCGTTCGACCAGGGGTCGGTGTCGCGCGCCGGCGGCATCTGGACCAGCCCCTGGCCGGGGGCCAGGAAGCGGGAGGTGGCATCGACGTGGTCGTCGGTGATGTCCCGGCCGAGGACGCCCTTGAACCAGATCACCTTGGAGGCTCCGAAGGCGCCGCACATCGCCGCCTCGATCTGTGACTGCGTCAGGCCGGGGTTGCGGTCGGGGTTGATGATGCTGCTGCGGGTGGCCATGAGCGTGCCGGCGCCGTCCGTCTCCACCGCGCCGCCCTCGCCCACGAAGGCGGCCGTGGTGAACGGGACCCCGACGTAGGCCGCGATCCGCGAGGCGACCAGGGAGTCCTTGGCGTGGGTCTGCTGGTTGCCCCAGCCGTTGAAGTTCAGGCCGACCGTATCGAGGCCGCCCGCGCCGTTCGTACGGAACACCGGTCCGCTGTCGCGCATCCAGCAGTCGTCGACGGGGATCGTGCCGATCACCGTGACGCCCGGTCCGCAGGCGCTCTTCGCCTTCGAGACGCTCGCCGGGTTGGCGCACATGACGACCGGCTCGTACGGGGCGACGGTCTTCGCGATGAGCGCGATGTTGGCCTGGACGCCCGCCAGCTTCCGCCCCCAGATGGCCGAGCTGTCCGGCCAGGCCATCCAGGTGCGGGTGTGCCGGACGGTGTCGAGCGGGACTGTGAACCCGTCGGCGGCCGCGGCCCTCCCCGAGGGGCGGGTGGCCGCGAAGGCCTCGCCGCCGGCCGCCGCCAGTGCGGCGCCGGCGGCCGCGAGACCTGCCGCCGTCAGGAAGCCTCGCCTGTCCAGGGTCCGCCGCGGCGTTCTGCCGGCCGGGCCCTGGGGTGCAGCGTGATCGTTCATCACTGTTCTCCGATCAGCCAGGGGTGGATCGCTCCACCGATTGGCCCGGAACGTATTACTGACCGAGCGCTCGGTCAATAATTCGTGCAGCCTCAACTTGCTTGTATGAAAAGGGAGTTGGAGGGTCTTGATCGTTCTTCCGGTGCGGCGGAAGCGGGGTCGTTAGAGTGACGCCGTGGCAGCAGAACTGGCAGCACAGGCCGAGGACGGGCGGCGGCCGTCCCCTCCCTCCCGCACCACCCGCACGTCCCGTACCTCCGCCAAGGGCGAGCAGACCCGCGCGCGGCTGATCGCCGCCGCCCGTACCCTGCTGGCCGGCGAGGGATTCGCCCGCTTCAGTACCCGCAACGTCGCCGCGCTCTGCGGGATCTCGCACGGGATGTGCCACTACCACTTCCAGGACCGCACCGACCTGATCGTGGCCGTGGTGGAGGACATCGGGCCCGAGTGGATCGGGCCGATGGAAGCCGCGGTCGACCGCCCCGGCTCCTTCGCCGAGCGCGCCGAGCGCGTGATCGGACTGCTCGCGCAGCCCGAGGGCCCGGACCTCTCACGCCTGCACTCCGCCCTCCACTGGTTCGCGCTGAACGACGACCGGGTCCGGACCGCGGTGGACGGGGAGTACCGGCGCTGGCGCGCGTGCTTCGTCCGGCTGTTCCAGGTGCTGGCGGACGAGCAGGGCGGCGCCTTCGACCCCGTTGCGCCGGGAACGGCGCTGGCCGCCGCCGCCGACGGGCTCGCCGCCCTCCAGTCCCTGGACCCCCGCGTCGACCCCGAGGCGACCGTACGCATCCTCGTCGAGGGCCTCACCGCGGCGGTCGTGCGCCGCCCCTGAGCCCCGTCGCGCCGCACGCCCCCTCAGAGGGCGCGCCGCGCCGCCGCGATGCCCTGCGGATCCCAGCCCGGCCGGGGGACGGACTCCAACAGCAGCCGGGTGTAAGGGTGTTCCGGTGCGGCGAGGACCTGAGCGGTCGGGCCCGACTCGACGATCCGGCCGTGCCGCATGACGACGACATCGTCGGTGACACAGCGCACGACGCCGAGGTCATGGGTGATGAACAGGTAGCCGATGCCCGTCTGTTCACGGATGTCGGCGAGCAGGTTCAGGATCTGCGCCTGTACGGACACGTCCAGCGCGGCCACCGCCTCGTCGAGCACCAGGACGGCGGGCTCCACCGCCAGCGCCCGGGCGATCGCCACGCGCTGGCGCTGACCGCCCGACAGCTGCCGCGGCAGGGCGTCCGCCTCCCGGGCCCCCAGACCCACCTGGTCGAGCAACTCGGTGACGCGCCGGCCGTGGTCGGCGTCGGGGAAGTGCAGCCGCAGGGTCTCGCGGAGCGCCCCGCCCACGCTCGTGCGCGGGTCGAGGGAGAGGAACGGGTCCTGGAAGACCATCTGCACCTCCCGGGCCCGCGCGAGGCGCTGGGCCTTGCCCCGCACGCGATCGCCCCGGTCCCGGCCGTGGACGAGGACCTGGCCGGCGTCCGCCCGTTCGAGACCGACGACGATACGGGCGGTGGTCGTCTTCCCCGAGCCCGATTCGCCGACGATCCCGACCGAGCCGCCTTCGGCCAGCCGGAACGAGACGTCGTCCACCGCCCGGACGGGCCCGTACGCCCGGTGCAGGCCGACGGCCTCCAGCACGGTCTTCCTCATCGGTGGCTCTCCTTTCGGGCGGGGGACCCGTCCTGCCCGGCCGACGCGGCGCGGACCCGGTCACTGTGGTGGCACGAGGCGAGATGACCAGCCGCCCCCACGGCGCCCGCCCCGGACGCAGCGCCCGCCACGCCCTCCACGAGCGGCAGCAGGGCCGGCGCCTCCCGGCCGCACACGTCGGTCGCGTACGCACACCGCGCCGCGAACGGGCACCCCACCACCTCCTCGCGCAGGCTCGGCGGCCGGCCCTCGATCGCGGCGAGCCGGCCCCGCGGCGCGTCCAGCCGAGGGGTCGAGTCGAGGAGCGCGGCCGTGTACGGGTGGCGCGGGCGCGCGAACAGCTCCTGGGCGGGGCCCGTTTCCACGATCCGGCCCGCGTACATCACGTACACCCGGTCGCTGATGGCCGCGGCGAGCCCGAGGTCGTGGGTGACGAACAGCAGCCCGGTGCCGAAGCTCTCGCGCAGCTCGCCGAGGAGCGCCACCACCTCCGCCTGCGTCGTGACGTCCAGGGCGGTGGTGGGTTCGTCGGCGAGGATCAGCGCCGGGTCGCCCATCAGCGCGGCCGCGATCATGACCCGTTGCAGCATGCCGCCGGAGAGCTGCCCCGGGTACGTGCGCAGCGCGGCCGCCGAGAGGCCGACGGCCTCCAGGCGCCGCACCGCCCGCGCCTGCGCCGCCTCCTTCTTCATCCGGGAGTTCAGGCGCAGGCTCTCGGTGAGGAAGTCGCCGACGCGGCGCATGGGGTTGATGGCGGCCCGGGGGTCCTGGAAGATCATGGCCGCGGTGCTCGTCCGCAGGAGCCGAAGCTGCCCGGCGGTCATCGTCAGGACGTCGTCGCCGACGACCCGCACCGACCCCTCCGCCACCGCACCCGCCGGAAGCAGGCCGAGCACGCTGCGCGAGGTGAGGGTCTTGCCGGAGCCGGATTCTCCGACCAGGGCCACGGTCTCCCGGGCGGCGACGGTGAGGTCGACGCCGTCGAGGACGGGCCTGGCACTGTCCCGCAGCCGAAGCCGCAGCGCCCGGATGTCGAGGGTGTTCAACGGTCCCTCCTGGCGACCTTGTCGGCCTGGCGTTCGCCGACGACGTTGAAGGCGACCACGGTCAGCACGATGGCCGCGCACGGCACGATCGCCGAGAGCGGGTACCCGGACTGGATGGCGGTCTTGCCGTCGAAGACCATGCGGCCCCAGTCGGGCGTCAGGGCGGGGACGCCCAGGCCGAGGAAGGAGAGGCCGGCCAGGTCGATCAGCGCGTAGCCGAAGTTGATCGTGGACTGGGCGAGGACGACCGGGGCGACCCCGGGTACGACGTGCCGCAGGCAGATCTGGAGCCCGGAGTGGCCCTGCACCCGGTAGGCCTCCACGTACGGGCGCATCCGCTCGGCGAGGACGAGGGAACGGGTGAGCCGGCTCACGTACGGGAGGTACGCGATCGCCAGCGCGATGACCGGCGCCAGCAGCCCCTCCCCGTAGACCGACACGATCAGGATGGCCAGCAGCATGCCGGGGAAGGCGAAGACGAGCTCGGTGCTGCGCGACAGGACGGAGTCCAGCCAGCCGCCCCGCCAGGCCGCGGCCGTCCCGATGGCGACCCCGGCCAGGGTGGAGAAGACCACCACCCCGAGCGGGCCGAGCACGGAGGTACGGGCGCCCAGGACCAGCCGGGACAGCGTGTCGCGGCCGGAGGCGTCGACCCCGAGGAGGTGCTCGGCGGACGGCCCGGCCAGGGCGTTGCCCAGGTCGACGGCGTTCGGATCGTACGGGGCGACCCAGGGGGCGACCAGGGCGGTGAGCACGACCAGGGCGACGAAGCCCAGGCAGAGCGCGGACAGGGGGGCGCGCGAGCTACGGATCCGGGCGAGCCCGGGCCGGCGCAGCAGGGCGGTGGCGCTCATGCGGCCTGCTTCCGGGGGCCGAGGGCGACCCGGGGGTCGACCAGCGGATGGAGGAGGTCGACGAAGAGGTTCACGGTCATGAACAGGGCGACCATGATGAGGGAGATGGCCTGCACCGTGGGGAAGTCCTTGGTGGTGGTGGACAGTTCGAGGAGCTGGCCGATGCCGCCCACGCTGAACGCGGACTCCACCAGGACGGTGGTGACCAGCAGGGTGGAGACGATCAGGCCGCCGGTGGTGAGCACGGTGCCCAGGGCGTTGCGGAACACGTGCCGCCGGACCACCAGGTGTTCGGCGACCCCGCGGCTGCGGGCGACGGTGACGTGCTCCTGGCCGAGGACTTCGAGCATCGCGGCCCGGGTGACACGGGCGAGCATCCCGATCAGGTAGAGGGCCAGCGCGACGGCGGGCAGCGTCAGGTGCCACAGCATCTGGCCGAGGCCCTCGCCCGTGCCCCCGGTGGGGAACCAGTGCAGTTTCACCGCGAACAGGCCCTGGAGCAGGACCGCGGCCACGAACGACGGGGTGCCGATCGCGAAGGTGGTGGTGACGAGGATCGTCGAATCGGCGGCGCCGCCGCGGACCGCGCCGACCCAGCCCAGCAGCAGGCCGGCGGCGAGGACCAGGACGAGCGCCATGGAGATCAGCAGCAGGGTGCTGGGCAGCCGGTCCGCCAGCAGCCGGGACACGTCGGTGCGGTACGTGATCGAGCGCCCGAAGTCGCCCTGCACCACCTGGCCGAGCCAGCGCACGTACTGCACCGCGAACGGATCGTCCAGGTGGTACTGCGCGTTGATCGCCCGCAGCGCCTCCGGCGAGGCCGACCGCCCGGCGAGCAGGAAGCTCGCCGGATTGCCGGGCGCCAGGTACATCGCGCCGAAGATGACGAACGAGGCGCCGAACAGTGTGGCGGCCATCTCGGCCAGCCGGCGTACGGCGAATCTCAGGAAACTCATCGCGCGGCCGCCCCGACATCGGCGGCCCACGGGTAGTACAGGTACGAGATGGTGGTGGGCGCGCCGGTGATCCGCTTGTTCAGGAAGACGGCCGTCGGCCACTCGGCCACGGGGATCCACAGGACCTCGTCGGCCGCCTTCTTCTGCAGCTGGGCGGCCGTCGCCATCCGGCGGGCCGGGTCGTAGTCGGCTCGGGCCTTGGTGACGAGGTCGTCGTAGGCCGGATCGCTGTAGCCGGCGTAGTTCTGGAACGCCCCGGTCTGGAAGTTGCTCAGCAGGTCCATCGGGTCGGTGATGGAGTCGTAGTACGTCTCGGGGAACATGTCCAGGCCCTCGCGCGCCTGGGGGTCGGTGAACAGGGCGGTGAAGGCGTTCGGGGCGATGGTCTTCAGCTGGACGTCGAGCCCGATCCTGGACCCGGCGGCCTGCACCGCGGTGGCCAGCAGCGACACGTCCTGGCCGATCGCGCTGGTGGCGATGGTCACCGTCTTGCCGGTGGCGCCCGCCTCCTTGATGAGGGCCTTGGCCTGTTCGATGTTCTGCTCGGGTGACGGCAGCCCGTCGAAGGCGGCCTTGCGGACGTCCTCGGGGGCCGCGGCCCAGACGGCCTTGGTGGTGAGGGAGTTGGTGGCGGTGCCCGCGCCGCCCAGACCCGCCTTGACGAACCCCCGGCGGTCCAGCGCCATGGACAGGGCCCGGCGGACCCGTACGTCGCCGAGCGCGCCCTTCATGCTGGTGACGTTGACGTTGACGGTGCTGAGCCCCTCGCCGAAGTAGAGTGTGCCCACCCCGCTCTTGCCCAGCCGGTCGTAGCTCTCCGTGGGGATCAGGTATCCGCCGTCGGCCTCGCCGCTCAGCATGGCGTTGGTGCGGGCGGACGGGTCGGTGAGGAAGGTGAAGACCGCCTTCGCCGATTTCGCCTTGGTGCCCCAGTAGCCGTCGAAGCGCTGGAGCTCGATCGACTGGCCCTTGTTCCACGCGCCGAGCGTGAAGGGGCCGGTGCAGTCCAGGCTGCCCGAGGTGCCGTAGTCCTTGCCCGCCTTCTCGACACCGGCCTTCGAGGCCACGACACCGGCGGCGGTCGCCATGTACTGGGGGAACTGCGCGTCCGGCTGCTTCAGCTTGACCGTGACCTGGAGCGGGCCCGTCTTGGTGATCGACTCGACGTTGGCGAAGTTGCTGTTCCAGGCCGATCCGCCCTCCGGGTCGAGCTGCCGGCCGAGGCTGAAGACCACGTCGTCGGCGGTCATCACGCCGCCGTCGTGGAACTTCACGCCCGGGCGGAGGTCGTAGACCCAGGTGTTCGGGTCGGGGTTGGCGGCCTTCTCGGCGAGGCCCGGAGCCATGGTGAGCTGCGGGGTCCACCGCATCAGGCTCTCGCAGACGTTGGAGACGATGGTGTTCTGCGGGTAGTCGAAGGCGGCGATGTAGTCGAGCGTGGGCGGTTCTGCGTACAGGGCCCAGGTGAAGGAGTCCAGTTCGCCGGCGGCGGCGGGGGTGCCCGCGGAGAGTTTGAACGCGGCGCTCCCGGGGGCCGGTCCGTCCTTGGGCGGGCCGGAGCAGGCGGCGGCCAGGGAGACGGCGGCGAGGGCGATGAGGGCGGCGGCGGTGCGGGAGGCGGTGGTACGGGTGCCGGCGGTACGGGCGGCGGCGGTATGGGCGGCGGCGGTACGGGCCCCGGACCGGGGAAGGGATCTCGGCATCGGTGCTCTCTCTTCCTTGCTCGGCGCTCAGCGGGAGGTGGCGACGGGCACCGGGGACGGCACCTGCTGGGTGATGCAGTGGACGCCGCCGCCCCCGTACGCGATCACGCGGGAGCGGACGCCGACGACCTTGCGGCCGGGCAGCGCGGCCGCGATGACGGCGAGCGCCCCCTCGTCCTCGGGGACGCCCGCGACCGGGACGACGACCCCGCCGTTGGCGATGTAGAAGTTCAGGTAGCCGACCTCGGTCTCCCGGCCGGCCACCTCGACGAAGGCGCTCTGCGGCAGGTCGATGATCTCCAGTCGGCGCCCGGCGGCGTCGGTGGCCTCCTCCAGGACGGCGCGGTTCACGCGCATCCGCTCGTGGTCGGGGTGCTCCGGGTCGCTCGGCAGCTGCACGACGACCTTGCCGGGGGCGACGAAGGCGCAGACCCCGTCCACGTGGCCGTCGGTCTCGGTGTCCAGCAGACCGCCGTACGGCAGCCAGATCACCTTGGTGGCGCCGAGCCGGGCGATCAGCTCGGCCTCGATCTCCTCCTTGCTCATCCCCGGGTTGCGGTTGGGGTGCAGCAGGCACTGCTCGGTGGTGATCAGCGTGCCCTCGCCGTCGACGGTGATCGCGCCGCCTTCGAGGATCATCGGGGAGGCGATGCGCTCCACGCCGAGCTGCTCCAGCAGGGCGGCGGCTATCTTGTCGTCGGTGTCGTACGGATGGTGCTTGCCGCCCCAGGCGTTGAAGCGGAAGTCCACCCCCGCACGCCGTCCGTCGGGCCCGAGCACGAAGATCGGCCCGGAGTCGCGGAACCAGGAGTCGTCCAGCGGCAGTTCCACGACCGTGACGCCCTCACCGCACCGCTCGCGGGCCTCGGCGCCGGCGCCGGGCAGCGCCACCATGGTCACCGGCTCGAACTGCGCGATCGCGCTCGCGACCTGCGCGTACTCCGTCTTCACCTCGTCGAAGACCTCGCCCCACAGCTCCTGACGCGTGGGCCAGGCCATCAGGCAGCCCTCGTGCTCGGTCCACTCGGCCGGCATCCGGAAATCCGTCATGATCACTCCTGCGTGAATATTCAGTCAGTGTGGGAAGGGGGACTGCGTCTGCGGTAGGGAGAAGGAGGGGGAGGAGCGGCGGGTGCTGTCCCGCCGGTGTCCCGCATCCTCCTCCGTACTGAAAATTCAGTCAATGGTTCTGGCCAAGCAGCTGCCGAATCGGCCAGAGGTGCGCCCCGCGCGGGGGAGCCGCGGGCGCGCGGCGATCGGATTCGTCCGGGCGATCGGCCCCTGATCAGGGAGGATCGAGGCATCGCCGCGGCAAAAGGGCCCCTGATACTCTGGTCAGGAAATAGCCCCAGGTGACGGACTCGGCGGGTAGAGTGACACCTCGTGTCAGACCGTCGAACGGAAATACTCAGGGCCGCCACGCGAGTGATCGCGCGCCGCGGCGTGCGCGGACTGCGCGTGGGAGAGCTCGCCGCCGAAGCGGGGGTGTCCACCTCGCTGATCTACTACCACTTCACCGATCGCGCCGGGATCCTCCGCCGGACCCTGGAGTTCATCAGCGACCGCGCCGACCGTTACACGGCGGAGCGCGATCCCGGACTGGACTGCGTGGACCCGCGGACCGAGTTGGCGCAGGTACTGCTCCTCGAACTCCAGGACACCCCGGAGGTACGGGAGAACAGCACCGCGTGGGGAGAGCTCAGGGCCAGCGCCGTCTTCGACGCCGACCTGCGCGAGGACGTGGCCAAGGCCACGCACACCTGGGTGCACGAGATCGCCGACCTCCTCGCGCACGCCCGGCCCATGGGCACGGCTCCGGCGCACGCCGCCGCGGCCGAACGCCTGACGGCCCTCCTCGAAGGCCTCAGCGTCCGCTGGCTCAGCGGCTCGCTGCCCCTGGAGCACGCACGCCGGCTCCTCATGGACGCCATCGAGGTGGAACTGAACCACCGCTGAGCCCGGGGGTGTTCGAAGCCGGCTACAGGAAGTAGAGGCGGCTGAGCGAGACCGAATCGGTGGGTGCCGAGACGAGGGGCTCGCCGTCCAGCGAGACCAGGCCCGTGCCGGGGTGTACGTCGACCGTGCCGGTACGGGCGTTGCGGAGCATGTTCCCCGGTCCGATGCCCCGGGTCCCGCGGACCGCCACGCGCCGTCGGCGCGTCGGCATCTGATCGCCGTTCCGGACGGCGGCCTCCGCGACGAACGCGACCGAGATGTCGGCGGCCGTGGCGCCGTGGGCTCCGAACTGCGGTCCGAGGACGAGCGGTTCGCACCGGTCGGTGGAGGCGTTCGGATCGCCGGTCACCCCGTACGCGGGGAAACCGGCCTTGAGGACCAACTGCGGTTTGGCGCCGAAGTACTGCGGCCACCACAGGACGATGTCCGCGAGCTTGCCGACCTCGATCGAGCCGACCTCGTGCGCGAAGCCGTGGGCGATGGCGGGGTTGATGGTCAGCTTGGCCATGTAGCGCAGGACGCGCTCGTTGTCGTCGCCGCTCGCCTCCGTACCGTACGAGCCCTCGCCGTCCAGGGGGCCGAGCTCGGCCTTCATCTTCCCGGCCATGGCGAACGTACGGCGTACCGTCTCGCCGGCGCGGCCCATGCCCTGGGCGTCGGAGGAGGTGATGCCGATGACCCCGAGGTCGTGCAGGACGTCCTCGGCGCCCATCGTCCCGGCCCGGATCCGGTCGCGGGCCATCGCGGCGTCGCCGGGCAGGTCGACCTTGAGGTCGTGCGCCGAGACGATCATGCCGTAGTGCTCGGCGACCGCGTCCCGGCCGAAGGGCAGGGTGGGGTTGGTGGAGGAGCCGATGACGTTCGGCACGCCCGCCATCTTCAGTACGTTGGGGACGTGTCCGCCGCCGCAGCCCTCGATGTGGAAGGCGTGGATGGTGCGCCCGTCCAGGACGCGCAGGGTGTCCTCGACGGACAGGCACTCGGAAGCCCGAGGCACCGCCCTCGGCCAGGGCCTCGATCAGCGGAGCCGGGTCGGAGGAGGAACCACGGGCCAGGAACCCGATGTTGACGGGCCAGGCGTCGAAGGCGTTGAACGCGTGGCGCAGCGCCCAGGGGGAGTTGACGCCCACCGCCCAGACCGGGCCGAACTCCTGGCCGATGATCGTGGTGACGCCGGAGGCCAGCGAGGCCTCCATGATCCGGGGCGAGAGCAGGTGGACGTGCGTGTCGACGGCGCCGGCGGTGGCGATCATGCCCTCGCCGGAGACGATGGTCGTCCCGGTGCCGACCACGACCTCGACCCCGTCCAGCGTGTCGGGGTTCCCCGCCCGCCCGATGGAGGCGATACGGCCCTCGCGGATGCCGATGCTGGTCTTGCGGATGCCGAGGACGGCGTCGATCACGAGGACGTTGCTGATGACCAGGTCGCAGGTCTCGCGGACCGCGGCGGCCTTCAGGTGCAGGCCGTCGCGGGCGGTCTTGCCGAAGCCGGCCAGGAACTCGTCGCCGGGCCGCTGCGAGTCGTGCTCGACCCGCACGATGAGGCCCGAGTCGCCCAGCCGTACCCGGTCCCCGGCCCGCGGCCCGTGGACGGCGACGTAGTCGTACGGGTCCGTGCTGCCGGCCGGGGCCGCGCCGGGCCGGCCGTGACAGCCGGCGGCGTCGAAGATGCTGCCACTCATGCCTGCTCCTGGTATGCGGTGAGGTAGCCCGTGGCCCGGGCCTTGGCCAGCGCCGCCTCGCGGGCGCCCGGGGCGTCCAGCGGGCCGTCGACGAGCCCGGCGAAACCGATGGCCACGCGCGCCCCGCCGATCGGCAGGAGCTCCACGAAGACGGTGGACCCGGAATCGAAGCGGACCGTGGAGCCGGCCGGGACGGCGAGCCTCGTGCCGTACGCCGCCGCGCGGTCGAAGGCGAGGCGGGGGTTCGCCTCGAAGAAGTGGAAGTGCGAGGAGACGCTGATCGGCACGGTCGCGGTGTTGCGCACCGGCAGGCGCAGCGTCGGCTCGACGCTCTGGTAGCCCTCGCCGTCCCCGGGAATGGTCGCACCGGGGGCGGCGAGGCCGAGTGAACCCCGTTGCCCGAACGGGTCGTCGATGACGCAGAGCCGGGTCCCGTCGTCGAACACCGCCTCGACCTGGAGGCCGGTGACCACGTCGGGCACGCCGGGCAGTACGTCCTCGGCGCCGAGGACGCTGCGCCCGGCCTCGATCGCCTCGGCCAGGCGGCGGCCGTCCCGGGCCGCCTCGCACACGGTGTCCGTGATCAGCGCGGTCGCTTCGGGAACGTTGAGCTTCACACCCCGGCGGCGCCGGGCGCGGGCCAGTTCCGCTGCCGTGAAGATCAGCAGCCGGTCCCGCTCGGTGGGTGTCAGTCGCATACTGCCTCGTCTGGAAGGGATACGGCGGACTGGTGCCCGGAGGTCCTGCCCGGAGGTCCTGCCCGGAGGTCTGGGCCGGAGGTCTGCCCGGCGGTCCGTCCGGCGGTCTTACGGGAGCGGCTCGTGCATCGTGGAGCAGTGGATGCCGCCGCCGCCCGCCATCAGCCGGTCGACGTCGATCTGGATGACGGCCCGCCCCGGGAAGGCCTCCGCGAGGGCGCGCTGGGCGGCGGCGTCCTTCACCGCGTCCCCGAACTGGGCGGTGATGACCGCTCCGTTGACCACGTGGAAGTTGAGGTAGGAGTCGACGAACTGGGAGTCCTTCGACCGGACGGTGTCGGGGCCCTCCACCCGGATCACCCTCAGCCGCCGCCCCCGGGCATCCGTGGCCCGGGAGAGGATCGAGAGCTGCTCGCGGGCGTCGCGGGCCCAGACGTCGTCGCGGTCCGCGGGCGGGACCTGCACCATCACCACACCCGGGCGTACGAAGCGCGAGGTCACGTCGATGTGGTCGTCCGTGATGTCCTTGCCCTTGATGCCGGGGACCCAGATCATCTTGTCCGCGCCGTACGCGTGGAGGACGGCGTCCTCGATCTCGGCCCTGCTCATGCCCCGGTTGCGGTTCTTGTTGACCAGGCTGCTCTCCGTGGCCATGACGGTGCCGTCGCCGTCCGTCTCGATCGCCCCGCCCTCACCGACGAAGTCCGTCCTGACGAAGGGCAGTCGGCCGTCGTCCGCGACGAGCCGCGCGACATCGGCGTCGTAGGAGTGCGTCTGCTTGTCGCCCCACCCGTTGAAGTTGAGGCCGAGGGCCTCGAGGCCGCCGCGGCCGTCTCGGCGGAAGACCGGTGCGATGTCCCGCATCCAGAGGTCGTCCGTGGGGATCGAGTCGAGCACGGTGACCCCCGGACCGCACAGGGCCCGGGCCCTGGCGGCCGTGGAGGAGTCCGGGGCGCACAGGACGACCGGCTCGTAGCGGGCGACGGTCCGGGCGATCAGCGCGATGTCCTCCTGTACCCCGGCGAGGCGCCGGCCGCCCCAGATGGACGAGCGGGACGGCCAGGACATCCAGGTACGCGCATGCGGTACGTCGTCCCGGTCGACCCAGCGGCTCGGTATCGCGGCGCTCGCCCGCTGCGGGGCCGCGGCCATGGAGCCCAGCGCCACACCCGCGGCTCCGAGCCCCGCGGCGCCGAGCCCCGCGGCGCCGAGGACGCGCCTGCGGGAGGGCTGGCCGGAGCCGAACAGGCGGCTGAGGAGGGAGCGGCTGTTCTCGTGGGAGGTGCTCATGTCCCGACTCTGTCATTGACTGAAAATTCAGTCAAGACGTGGGATGAACAGAAGCCCCCACCCGGAGGCAGGGGCTGGGGGATGGGCCGGGGAAGGAGCTCGGCGCGGCGGCTACCCGCCCGGCTGCGCCAGGTTCCGGAGCTCTGCCGTGATGGCCGTCGTCACCAGTTCGCGCGCGTGCGCCAGCGGCAGGCTGCCGCTCAGCCAGCGCGAGCTCAGGCCCTCCACCAGGGCCGTCAGCCGCTCGGCGGCGCCGGCGAGCGCCGCGGCTCCCGCCATGGGCCGGACCCGGCCCAGCAGCTCGCCCACTTCCTGGACCCAGACGAGCGTGGCGCGGGCCAGGTCCTCGCGCAGGTCGGGGTCGAAGACGGCCGTCGCGCGGAGCTCTCCCCAGGCCGTGCTGTTCTCCCGCACCTCGGGGCTGTCCTGGAATTCGAGGAGGAGGGTCTCCTCCAGCTCGCCCCGCGCGTCCAGCGGGGGAGCGTCGGCCTCCCGCTCCGTGGTGTACCGTCCGGCGCGGTCGTTGATGAACTCCAGCGTCGCGCGCAGGATTCCGGCGCGGTCCTTGAAGTGGTAATAGATCAACGCCGTGGACACGCCCGCCTCGGCGGCGAGCTCCTCCACGCGCAGGCCGCGCACGCCGCGTCGGGCGATGACCCGCGCGGCCCCTTCCATGATTGCTGTTCGACGGTCCGCCACGCCGACACCCTACCTGGGCGCGCATGACGCCTACGACCCCCTTCCTGACTGAAATTACAGTCGGATAGGATCCGAGGCCGTTCGGGCGACCGCACAGCCGCCGATCCGCCCTCGTCGCCGGGAGAGCCATGACGACACGACACCCGGGTACCGCCCCGCACCACCTCCAGGCCCCCGCCGCCGACGATCCGCGCGAAGTGGGCGGCTACCGCGTGGTCGCGCGGCTCGGCGCCGGCGGGATGGGCCGGGTCTACCTCGCCTACACCCCGGGCGGGCGCCCCGTGGCGCTGAAGGTGGTCCGGCCCGAGCTCGCGGGAGATCCCGAGTTCCGCCGCAGGTTCGCGCAGGAAGTGGCCAGCGCGCAGCGCATCCACGGGCTGTACACCGCCCAGGTCGTCGACTCGGGCAGCGACGACCCCACGCCGTGGCTGGCCACCACCTACGTCCCCGGCCCCTCGCTCCAGCAGGCGGTGCACGCGTACGGCCCGCTGCCCGCGCGTACCGTTCTCCTGCTCGTCGCCGGCATCGCCGAGGCGCTCCAGGAGATCCACCGGGCGGGGGTGGTCCACCGCGACCTGAAGCCCGCCAACGTCCTGATCGCCGCCGACGGACCCCGCGTCATCGACTTCGGCATCGCGCGGGCCGCGGACGCCGGCGCGCTGACCGGCACCGGGCTGCGCGTGGGCACGCCCGCCTTCATGGCCCCCGAACAGGCGCTGGGCCGGCCGGCGGGCCCGGCCACCGACGTCTTCGCCCTGGGCGCGCTCGCCGCCTACGTGGCCGGGGGCGTGCCGCCCTTCGGCGCGGGCCCCGACTCCACCGCCCTGTACCGGGTGGTGCACGAGGAGGCGGACCTCAGCGCGGTCCCGGCCGGGCTGCGGCCGCTGCTGTGGCACTGCCTGGCCAAGGATCCGGCGCACCGGCCGACCACCGCCCAGGTGATCGAGGCCGTACGCAGCCACCCCGCGGCCGGCGGGGAGCTGCGCTTCACCGACGACTGGCTGCCGCACCAGGTCACCACCGAGCTCCGCCGCCATGCCGACCTGCCCGTACCGCCGGACGGCGCGCCCGCCGCCAGACCCGCCCCCGCGCCCACCACCGCGCCCGCGCCCGCCACCGCCTTCGACGCGGCGCACACCGTCGCCGCCCCGCGCGCACCGCGGACTCCCGGGCAGGATCCGGCCGGGGCCGCGCGACCGCCGGCGGCGCAGGACCCGCAGCCGCGCGGCCGCAGACGGGCGCCGGCGGCCGGGCGCGGGCGGGGCCGTACGGTGGCGGTGGCCGGCGCCGCCCTGCTGCTGGGCGCCGCCGGGGCCTTCGCGCTGCTCGACCCGTACTTCGAGGGCGGCGAGGATGACGCCGCCGGCCCGGCCGAGGTCGCCGCTGGGGCGCCCGCCTCCACCCC